>CAUPRZ010000139.1:0-6314 GCA_963513855.1 uncultured Hylemonella sp. | reverse complement strand
CGTCATGGGTGTGTGCGTCGAGGGCTTGAGGATCACGGCATTACCCGCCGCAAAAGCCGGTGCCACCTTGTGCGTGACCGTGTTGAGCGGCGAGTTGAAAGGCGTGATGGCGACCACCACACCCAGGGGCACACGAAGGGTGAAACCCATACGACCGGCCGCGCCGGGGGCGCCGGCCAGCGGGATCACATCGCCGGCCAGACGACGTGCCTCTTCGGCCGAGAGCTTGAGGGTCTGGGTGCAACGGCGCACCTCGCCCATGGCGTCGCTCTGGGTGAAACCGGCCTCCTGCTGCATGGCGCGCACAAACTCGGCCGCACGTGCCTCCAGCAGCTGGGCCGCACGGTCCAGCACGGCGCCACGGTCGTAGGCCACGGGAGCGCCAGCACGGAAGGCCGCATGAGCCACCTCCACCGCCTGTTTCACCTGGGCCGCGTCGGCTGTGGTGAGGGTGGCGCAGGGCAACAGACGGAACTTGTCCTGCACTGTCACGCGCGGGCCTGCGCCGGGGGTCCACTGCCCGTTGATCAAAAGGCCGTACGTGGCCGGAGTGGCCGTGTCGAGCACGGCAGATGCCTTGCGGTCCATCAGCGCATCTCCTCTTCGTCGGAGGCCGGCGTGGTGATGACCAGGAAGACCAGGCCATCGGTGCCGGTGTTGGTGAAGCTGTGGCGCACACCCGGCGGCACATAGACGTAGTCATGCGGACGCATCAGGTTCTTGGTGTCGTCGAGCGTGAGAATGCCCTCGCCTTCGAGCACGTAGTACACCTGTTCCTGCACCTTGTGCACATGCTCCTGCACATAGGCCATGGGGGCGTAACGCGAGATGCGGAAGTCCACTTTCGAACTGCCCGTGGTCTCGGGCCCGGCCAGCTCCTTGGACAGGGCCCCGCCGAAATGGCCCGGGTATTCCCTCCAGGGCATGTTGGCCATCTTCTCCAGCAGGAGCTTCAGCTCGGGTTTTTTGCTCATGGTCATTCCTTCCTGGGCTTCAGAGCCACAAAATCTTCTTGCGGTAATCGAGATCGGTCAGCAGCGGTTGGGCCGGGCCTTCATGGAAGACCGCACCACGTTCCAGCGCATACACGCGGTCGGCCAGGGCCAGCACGAGGTCGAGGTTGTGCTCGACGATGACGATGGAGACATGCTGGCGCAGCTGGTCGAAGACCGTGAACAGCTCCTGCACCACGGTGGGCGCCAGACCTTCAAAGGGTTCGTCGAGCAGCAGCAACTTGACGTTGCCCGACAGCGCACGCGCCACGGCCACCATCTGCTGCTCGCCACCCGAGAGGTAATCGGCCGCCACGTTCATGCGGGCCTTCAGACGTGGGAAGTATTCAAGAATCTGCGCCTCATCCCAGACCACACCGGTCTTGCCGTCGGTGGGGCGTGCCAGGCGACCCAGGGCCAGGTTCTCGCGCACCGTCATGCCGGCAAAGAGGCCACGGCCCTGCGGCACATAACCGATGCCGATGCGTGCGATGTCGGGCGCGCCCAGGCCCGCGATCTCGCGGCCGTTGAAGTTCACCCGGCCGCTGGCCGGCGGCAGCAGACCCACCAGGCTTTTCAGCAGCGTGGACTTGCCGGCGCCGTTGCGGCCCAGCAGGGCCACGATCTCGCCCTCGCGCACCTGCAGGCTGGCGTCGTTGAGGATGTGGCTCTTGCCGTAGAAGGCGTTGACCTTGTCGAAGTCCAGCACCAGGGGGCGGTCAGCACTCACGACACCGCTGCGGCCCGTAACCGGCGGTGTGCCGTGGCCGGTGTAGATCTCCTGCACACGCTGGTCGCTGCGCACTTCGTCGGGTGTGCCACTCATCAGCACCTCGCCCTGGTTCATCACCGTCACGCGGTGCGAGAGGGAAAGCACACGATCGATGTCGTGTTCGACGATGAGCACGGGGATGTTGCTGGCGATGGTTGTCACCAGCCTGGACACGCGTTCACGCTCGGCTGCCGCCAGGCCAGCCAGGGGCTCGTCCATCAGCAGCACCTGGGGTTTGGAGCCCAGGGCAATGCCCAGATCCACCAGGCGCTGGCCGCCGTAGGACAGGTCGCCCCCGCCCACCTGCTCCATGCCCTGCAGGCCCAGGAACTTCATGAGCTCGGCGGTCTCGGTGTGAATCTCGGGGTAGCTGTCGATGTCGCGCCAGATGTTGAAGCGCCCGGCATGCCGCGCCTGCAAGGAAAGGCGCAGGTTCTCGTAGATGCTCAGGCCCTTGAAGAGGTTGGTGATCTGGAAGGAACGGGCCAGGCCCTGCTGGCAGATGCGGTCCGGCGCCAGGAACTGGATCTCCTGGCCGTGCAGGCGCACCGTGCCCGTGTCGGCCATGAACATGCCCGAGATCAGGTTGAAGGTCGTCGTCTTGCCCGCGCCGTTGGGACCGATGAGCGCATGGATCTGCCCGGCCTGCACCGTGAGGCTGTTCTCGCGCACAGCCTGGATGCCACCGAAGCTCTTGCTGATGCCCTGGGCTTCGAGCACGGTGCCCTCCACACGTTTCGGCCGCAGAAACTCGGGCAGGGGCAGGCCCTCGTAGATCTTGCGTTTGCTCATGGCCGCGCCGTCTTCGGGCGGCGGGCTGAAACGCTTCTTGAGCTTGGCCCAGATGCCCGTCAGGCCCGCGGGCGAGAAGATGATGAAGGCGACAAAGATCAGGCCGAAGTAGAGCAGCCAGTTGTCGGTGTAGATGGAAAACAGCTCGCGGAACAGCAGGAAAAACAGCGCGCCCAGGGCCGGGCCCAGGAAGCTGTGCATGCCGCCGATCACCACCATGGCCAGCAACTCACCCGAGAAGGCCACTGTGGTGGACTCGGCCGCGGCCAGGCGGTGCAGGAAGACCATGAGCGCGCCGGCCAGGCCCGTGAGCGTGGCCGAGATCACAAAGGCCAGCAGCTTGTAGCGGTCGATGTTGTAACCCTGGAAGGTGGCGCGCTGCTGGTTCTCGCGGATGGCCACGAGCACATGACCAAAGGGCGAACGCACCACACGCAGCAGGGCATAGAGCACCCCAAAACAGATCAACGCCACCAACAGGTAATAGTTCAGGTGGCTGTCGAGGTTGAGCCAGGCTGGCCCGCCGCGTTCGATACCGCCCAGGCCGCCTTCACCGCCGGTCAGGCTGGTCCAGCGAAAGGCGATGGCAAAAGTCAGCGCACACAGGGCCAGGGTTAGCAGCGAGAAGTAGACGCCGCGCCGGCGCAGGATCAAAAAACCGACCAGCAAGGACAACGTGGCCGTGAAGACGATGGCAAAGGCAAAGGGCAGCACGATCTGGTCCTTGAACCAGTGCAGCTGGGCCAGGGCCGCGGCATAACCGCCGATGCCGAACCAGGCGCTGTGGCCAAAGGACACCAGGCCGGTGTAACCCACCAAGAGGTTCAGGCCCATGGCCGCCATGGCCAGGATGACCACCACGGTGGCGGCATCCAGCGTCAGGCCGATGGCCTGGAAGATGATGGGCAGCAGCACCAGGGCCGCCGCGCCGACCAGCAGCGGTCGGTTTTTGGAGTTCAGCAAAGCATTCATTCTTGTTGTCTTCTCGTTCTCACTCGAAGCGCTCGATGCGTTCACCCAGCAGGCCACGCGGCCGGAACATCAGCACCAGGAACATCAGCACGTACATGGAGGCCTCACCGGCCGCCGGCTGAAAATGGATGGTGATGCCGCGCACCACCCCCACCAGCATGGCCGCCAGCACCACACCCCAAAAGCTGCCCAGGCCGCCGATCACGACAACCACAAAAGCCACGGTCATGATCTCGGTGCCCATGGCCGGGTGCACGATGGTGATGGGCCCGAAGAGCACACCGCCCAGCGCGGCCGTGGCCACGCCCAGCATGACGATGGCCGTCATATAAGGCTGCAGCTTGATGCCCAGCACGGCCACCATGTCGGGCTTCTGCACACCGGCACGCACCACCCGGCCGAAGGAGGTCTTGTGCAGCAGCAGCCAGATGCCGCCCATGACCACGATGACCACGCCCAGGATGAAAAGCCGGTACCTGGAGAACATCATGTCGCCCATGATGAGCTGGCCCTTGAACTCGGGGGGCATGGTGGAAGCCAGCGGGGCCGAGCCCCACATCATGCGCAGGGCCTGTTCGGCCACCAGGGCCAGGCCGAAGGTCACCAGCAGGCTGAGGATGGGGTCGGCCGTGTAAAAACGGCGCAGCAGGTAACGCTCGAAGAGGATGCCCAGCAGGCCCACGAGCGCGGGGGTGATAAAGATGCTGGCGGCGAAGCCGGTGTGTTTGATGACTTCCAGCGAGAGATAGGCACCCAGGGCGTAAAAGGCGCCGTGCGCCAGGTTGACGATGCCGCCGACGCTGAAGATCAGCGACAGGCCCAGGGCCAGCAGCAGGTAATAACCACCGAGCACCAGGCCGTTGACGACCTGTTCGAGCAAAAACAAGATTTCCATGGGGGTCCGGGAGAGTAAAAAAAGCGCCGGCACCGACGCGCGGTGCCGGCCAGTTCAGCTCAACTCTTCTTTACATCTTGCAAGCACTCTCCGCCTTCGGGGGCGCCAGCGAATCCAGTGGCTGGTTCGCAGCCGGCACGGCTTCACCAAAGAGCAGGAAGTCCTGCTTGTTCTTGGCCTGACCCTTGGGCTTGACGGTGAAGGGATAGGCCTCCTGCATGAGCTGGTGGTCCCAGCTGCGGAAGTAGGCCTTGCGCGCCTTCAGGATGTCGAACTGTGCTTCCGACTCGAAGTAGGCGATGAGCTTTTCCGTGTCGGTGGACTTGGTGGCGTTCATGGCCTGGGCCATCATCAGCAGCGAGACGTACTCGATCCAGGCGTGGTTCTCGGGAATACGGCCGTACTTCTGGGTGAACTTCTGCACAAAGGCCAGGGAACCCGGGGTCTTGAGTTCGTGGTGCCAGACCGTGGGCCAGATGCCGCCGAGGTTGCCCTCACCGGCGGCCCAGGCGTCAGCCGTGTTCAGGTTGAAACCAGCCACCGGGTAGGGCAGGCCGAACTCCGAGTACTGCTTCACGAAGTTGGTCACCTGGTTGCCGGCCAGGTTGGTGGCCACCAGGTCCGGACGGGCCTGACGGATCTTGAGCAGGTAGGGGCTGAAGTCGGTCACGTCGGTGGCCACCAGCTCGTCACCGATCACATTGCCGCCATTGGCCGTGAAGAAACGCTTGGCCTGGCGCGACAGGTCGTGGCCGAAGAGGTAGTCGGCCGTCAGGGCGAAGATCTTCTTGCCCTTCACATGGCCTTCACGCACCAGGGCCTCGCCCGCGGCGTTGACCATCACCGTGACCGGGATGTCCACGTGGAAGGTGTAGCGGTTGCAGTCCTTGCCGCGCAGCGCGTCGGAACGCGCACCGATGCTCATGAACAGGGTCTTGTTGCGCGCGGCCACCTGCGAGATGGTGAGCGCCGAGCCCGAGTTGATCTCGCCCATCAGCACGGCCACCTTGTTCTGCTCGACCATGCGTTGTGCCTTGGTCGCGGCGGTCTGCGGGTTGACCGAGTCTTCGCTGATCACTTCCAGCGGGCGGCCCATCACGCCACCGGCAGCGTTGATCTCCTCGGCCGCCATCTTGATGCCCTGCACGGCGTACTCGCCCAGGGCGCCCAGGAAACCCGTCATGGGGGTCAGGTGGCCGATCTTGATCGTATTGGCCTGCGCGCCGGCGAGTGCCGGGTAACCCAGGGCCGCGCTGCCGGCCACCAGGGCGCCGGTCTTGAGCAGGGTGCGGCGCTGGCTGTCGTGCGTATGCACGCCCTCTTGTGTCTTGTTCGCTTCCATCGTTGTCTCCTCTAGGTTTGGTTTGATGTGGAATGCAGGGGCGATGGTAGGAAGCACGCGCCCTTTTGGAAAATACTGTTTTCCGAGATGGGGTATCGCTATTTCTTATAGGGGGGCATCCTGAAAAACTTATAGGATGCCAACATGGACCTCCGTCAACTGAAGTACTTCGTGCAGATCGTCGAAAGCGGCAGCCTGGCCAAGGCCTCGCGCCAGCTTTTTATCGCCCAGCCGGCGCTGAGCCAGCACATCGCCAAACTCGAAGCCGAGGTAGGAAAACCTCTATTGATCCGCACCGCCAAGGGCGTCACCCCCACGGAGAACGGCACCGCCCTGCACCACCACGCGCGTTTCATGCTGCGCCAGCTGGACCAGGCCCTGTCCATCGCGCGGCAGGAACCGGGCACCGTGCACGGCATGGTCTCGGTGGGCCTGGCCGCCACCACGGTCTGCGCCGTGGGTGTGCCCTTCATGCGCCGCATCCGCGAGAAATTCCCCGGCATCGTGCTCAATGTGGTCGAGGGCATGAGCGGCCATCTGGCGCAGATG
>CAUPRZ010000138.1:0-6338 GCA_963513855.1 uncultured Hylemonella sp. | reverse complement strand
CTTCCTGACCTAGACGCCTGTGCCCACGCAGACCGGTCACCAGCCGTGTTTTCTGTTGTAGGAGAAGATGCGCCGGTCCAGCTCGGCATAGGAGGTGGCACAGACCGGGCAGGCGCGCTGGGTGGAAAACACCTGCAGGCTGCCGATGCGCGCGGTGGGCTCACCGCTTTTCATGGCCTCCTGCAAGCCGGCCAGGCCACTGAGCACATGCAGCACACCCTTGCCGTGCTCCAGCGCCGTGGTCAGGGCCAGGCGCAGCGCGGCTTCGTTGGCGGGGTCCACCACGAGGCTGGCCACGGGCAGCTCGATGGTGTGCTCCTTGAAGCGATCGATGCGCGGGAAACCGGTAGTGGGCAGGAAGTTGCCGTCCACCCGCAGGTGGGTGTAGCCACGCGGGCGGGCCCAGTCGGCCAGTTCGGTGTAGACACCCTTGCGGTTCATCACCAGGGGCGCGAGCAGGCCGATCTCCTGCCCCTTGAACTGCTTCATGAGCTGAGCCAGGATGCTGTCCGGCGTCTGCGGCGCCACGGCTGCGCCGTCGCGCGTGCAGTGCTGGACACCCAGCTTGACGTAGAGCAGACGCAGGAAATGCCAGACCTCGGTGGTCGTGCCCACCGTGGACTTGCGCCCGCCGCGCGAAAGACGCTGCTCGATGGCCACCGTGGGTGGGATGCCGTAGACCGCGTCCACCTCGGGCCGGCCCGCGGGCTGCACGATGCTGCGCGCGTAGGCGTTGAGCGATTCGAGGTAACGGCGCTGGCCTTCGTTGAACAGGATGTCGAAGGCCAGCGTGGACTTGCCCGAGCCGCTGACGCCGGTGATCACATTGAACTTGCCGCGCGGAATATTGACGCTCAAGGATTTGAGGTTGTGTTCCTTGGCGTTGACGATCTGGATGTCGTTGCTGAGTTCAGCGCGCGGGCGCGCCGGCTTGTGCCCCGGCGTGAAGGCCTGGGGGATGAAACGCGCCGCGCCCTCCTGTACCTCGTGGGCCTCGCCCATGGCCAGGGCGTACTCGCGCAGGGCCCGGCCGGTGTGGCTGCTGGTGTGCAAGCGGACCTCTTCGGGGGTGCCCACGGCCACCACCTGGCCGCCAGCCTCGCCGCCCTCGGGGCCGAGGTCAATGATCCAGTCGCTGGCGCGCATCACGTCCAGGTTGTGCTCGATGATCAGCAGAGAGTGCCCCGCATCCAGCAGCTTGCGCAAAGCGCGCATGAGCTTGGCGATGTCGTCAAAGTGCAGGCCCGTGGTGGGTTCGTCAAACAGGAAAAGCGTGCCCTTCTTGCCCACGACCTGCCGGCTGGCCGTGGCGCTTTTGGCTGCCTCGGCCAGGAAACCCGCGAGCTTGAGGCGCTGCGCCTCGCCACCGGAGAGCGTAGGCACGGGCTGGCCCAGGCGCACGTACTCCAGCCCCACGTCCACGATGGGCTGCAGGGCGCGGATCACGTCACGATCGTTGGCGAACAGGCCCGCGGCTTCGCTGACGGTGAGCTCCAGCACGTCGGCCACATTGAGCAGACGACCACCGCGTTCCACGGTGATCTCGAGGATCTCAGGCCGGTAACGTTTGCCATCACAGTCCGGGCAGCGCAGGTAGACGTCGCTGAGGAACTGCATCTCCACGTGCTCAAAGCCCGAGCCGCCGCAGGTGGGGCAGCGGCCGTCACCGCTGTTGGCGCTGAACTTGGCCGCCGTGTAGCCGCGCTGGCGTGAGAGCGGCGCATTGGCATAGATCTCACGCACCGCGTCCCAGGCACCCACATAACTCACGGGGTTGGAACGGGCCGTCTTGCCGATGGGCGACTGGTCCACAAACACCACGTCGGCCAGTTGCTCGGCGCCCAGCAGGCGATCAAACGCGCCCGGTGTTTCTGTGGCCCGACCGAAGTGGCGCATGAGTGCGGGGGCCAACACGTCCTGGATCAGCGTGGACTTGCCCGAACCGGAAACACCGGTCACACAGACCAGGCGACCCAGGGGGATGTCGACCGAGACATTCTTGAGGTTGTGCTCGCGCGCGCCTTCGAGGATGAGGCGTGGCGTGTTCTCGGCCACCATGCGCTTGAAGCCCATGCCGATCTGCTTGCGCCCGCCCAGGTAGGCACCGGTCAGGGTGTCGGCCTTGCGCAGATCCTCGGTGCTGCCGTCGAAGACGATCTGGCCGCCACGTTCACCCGGGCCTGGACCCATGTCGATCATGCGGTCGGCCGCAAACATCACAGCCGGATCGTGCTCCACCACCACCAGGGTGTTGCCCGCGTCACGCAGGCGGTGCATGGCCTCGATGATGCGGTGCATGTCGCGCGGGTGCAGGCCAATGCTGGGTTCATCCAGGACAAACAGCGTGTTCACCAGCGAGGTACCCAGCGCGGTCGTGAGGTTGATGCGCTGCACCTCGCCACCCGAGAGCGTACGGCTCTGGCGGTCCAGCGTGAGGTAGCCGATGCCCACGTCGCAGAGGTAACGCAGGCGGGTGGTGATCTCTTCGAACAGCAGCTTGAGCGCCTGGGCTTCGCCCGGGGCATGCGTGGACGCTGCCAGTTCACGTTTTTCGATCCGCTCGAAAAACTGACGCAAGCGGTCCAGCGGCATCAACATCAGATCATGCAGGCAGAGCCCGGGCAGGGCCTCCAGCTGGGTGCGGCTCCATAACGTGCCCGCCGGCAGAAAACGTTTCTCCGGCGCCAGCACGGCATCCGCGTCTTCCTTGCCGCCGATGCGCCAGAGCAGGCTTTCGGTCTTGAGGCGCGCGCCGTTGCAGGTCTCGCAGGGCGTGTAGCTGCGGTACTTGGACAGCAGCACCCGGATGTGCATCTTGTAGGACTTGGTTTCCAGGTATTCGAAGAAACGTTTGATGCCGTACCACTGCTGGTTCCACTTGCCCTTCCAGTTGGGCGAGCCGTAGATGACCCAGTCCTTCTGCTCCTGCGTCAGCTTGCCCCAGGCGGTGTCGCGCGGAATGCCCGCGGCCTCGGCGTGGCGCATGAGGTCGTCCTGGCACTCGGCCCAGGCGGGGGTCTGGATGGTCTTAATGGCGCCCGCGCGCAACGTGAGCCTGTCGTTGGGGATGACCAGGCCGTAGTCCACCCCGATCACCCGGCCAAAACCACGGCAGACCTCGCAGGCCCCCACGGCCGAGTTGAAGGAGAACATGGAAGGAATCGGGTCGGCGTAGCGCAGGTCGCTGTCCGGGTTGTGCAGCCCCGTCGAAAACCTCCAAATCTCGGGCTCGCCTTCATCCTGCAGACGGTAGACATTAAGCCGCCCGCTGCCGCGCTTGAGCGCGACCTCGATGGCCTCGACCACACGGGCCCGCTCGGCGCCCGCCAGGCGGAAGCGATCGGCGACCACGTCCAGAACCTTGCGCGGCCCCGCCGGCGTGCCCACCTCGCGTTCGGCCTGCACCTTGGTGAAGCCGCTGGCCGAGAGCCATTGCTCGATCTCTTCGCGGCTGGTGTTGCCGGGCAATTCGACCGGGAAGGTCAGCACCAGTCGCGGGTCGCCAGCTTCGGCGGCGCGGCGCTGCAACTCGGCATAAATCGAATCCGGTGAGTCGTGTCGCACCGCCTGCGCGGTCTGCTTGTCAAACAGCTGGGCCGCACGGGCATAGAGCAGCTTGAGGTGGTCGTTGAGCTCGGTCATCGTGCCGACCGTGGAGCGCGAGGAGCGCACCGGGTTGGTCTGGTCGATGGCGATGGCCGGGGGCACGCCCTCCACGCGGTCCACGGCCGGCTTGTCCATACGGTCCAGGAACTGGCGCGCGTAGGCGCTGAAGGTCTCCACATACCGGCGCTGGCCCTCGGCATAGAGGGTGTCGAACACCAGGCTGGACTTGCCCGAGCCACTGGGCCCGGTGACCACCGTGAGTTCCCCTGTGCGGATATCCAGATCCAGGTTCTTGAGGTTGTGCTGGCGTGCGCCGCGGATGCGGATGGTTCCCTGGGTCATGGCAGGTGGCGTAATGGGGGGAGAAAGTGTCAGGCCGAACATTCTAGGCACGCGGAGCCCTGTCTGCGCTGACAGCCACGTAGTAACCGTAAATCTGTGTGTTACTTGCTGCGTTCGGGCTCGCCAGCCTCTACACTTCCGGTACCCGGCGCATGTGACGCACAGAGGAGACAAAAGCAATGAAAAACCGATATGTCGGTGGGATTACCCTGGCACTGGCTTTGTGGGGCAACCCCGGCACAGCCCAGATCCTGATCGGCCAGACCGCAGGCTTCACCGGCATCGTGGCCGCTGGCGTGAACGAAACCACCGATGGCGCCAAGCTGCACATCGATGCCATCAACGCCAAGGGCGGCGTCAATGGCCAGAAGATCGAACTGATTTCCGTGGACGACAAGTTCGATCCCAAGCTGGCGGCGGAAAACGCCCAGAAGCTGATCGACCAGAACGTGGTGGCCCTGTTCCTGAACCGCGGCACGCCCCACACCGAAGCCATCATGCCGCTGCTGGACAAGCACGGGGTGCCACTGGTCGGCCCCTCCACGGGCGCCATGATCCTGCACCAGCCCGTGAAGAAATACGTCTTCAACGTGCGCGCCACCTACCAGCGCGAGGCCGAAAAAGCCATCCAGCACCTGGCCACCATCGGCATCACCCGCATCGGCCTGCTGCAGACCGATGACAGCTTTGGCGCCGACTCGGTGCAGGGCGCCCTGCGCGGCCTGGAAAAAGCCGGCCTCAAGCCCCTGTTCCTCGAAAAACTCGACCGTGCCAAGCCCGACATCGAGCGCCTGACGGCCCGGGTGATGCAGGAACAGCCCCAGGCGGTAATCTTCATCGCCTCCGGCAACACGGTGGTCGCGGGCGTCAAGGCCATGCGCGCGGCGGGTTCCGTGGCCCAGGTGGTCACTTTGTCGAACAACGCCTCGGGCGGTTTCGTCAAGCAGCTGGGTGAACATGCGCGCGGCGTGATCGTGAGCCAGGTCTTCCCGCAGTCGGTCTCCTACGGTCTGGTCAAGGAGGCCCAGGACCTAGCCCGCGCCAAGGGTGTCAACGAGGTAAGCCCCGCCATGCTCGAAGGTTTTGCGGCCGCCAAGGTGCTGGTCGAAGGCCTGCGCCGTGCCGGCCCCAAACCCACACGCGAACGCATCCAGGCCGCGCTGGAGGGGCTCAGCAAGTTCGACATCGGTGGCCTGGAGGTCAACTTCAGCGCCCAGGACCACAGCGGCCTGGACTTCGCCGATCTCTCCATCATCACGGCCGACGGCCGCTTCCGCCGCTAGACGCCCCAGCTAGACCTCGGGGTTGGTCCAGGCCAACCAGCCCGGCCCCTCGAACCAGGCGTCGCCCTCCAGGTAACGGCGCAGCATGGGCAGGCTGTCGTAGCCCCAGAACAGGCGGCCATCCACAGCAAAGGACGGCACGCCGAAGGCGCCGGCCGCGATGGCTTCGTCGGTGTTGGCACGCAAACGGTTCTTCACAGCCTCGTCGTCCGGTGCACGCGGCGGCGCCAGTTGCTCGCGCAGAGTCAACAGGCGCTGCGCATCAATGGCGTCCAGCCCGCCGCGCCAGACATGGCGCAGCAGCGTTTCACAAACGTAGCGGTTCGGGTCGCCGGCATCGGCGCAGGCGATGGCCAGGCGCAGCAGGGGCAAGGGATTAAAGGGGTGGACCGACGGCATCTGCAGAGGCACGCCCTGCGCCTGCCCCTGCCACAGCACCTGCCGGTAGGTCCAGGCCCGTTTGGCCGGCACCTCGGCCGGGCCCAGCAGTTTGTGGTGCCGCAACAGGGCCCCCAGCAGCACGGGGCGGTAGCTGACCGAATAACTCAGGCCCATGAGCGCCTCGGGCAGCTTCTCGAAAGCCAGGTGGCTGTAGGGCGAGATGAAGTCGAGGTAGAAGGTGATCTGCTTCACGGTGTGTCTCCTTGCACCGGACTGGCCGCCAGCGCCCTTTGTTCGATTCGCCCCCAGATGGCACGTTTGCCTTCATCGTCCAGCTGGGACCAGGCCGTGATCTCCTCCAGCGTGCGCAGACAGCCCTGGCACAGGCCGGTGGCAAACGCCATGCGGCAGACCGAGACGCAGGGCGAAGGCAGTTCGCGCTGCTTGCGCTGGGCCCGTACCGCCTGTTTGGCCAGCCACTCCATCAGCTTCTCTTGTTGAGGATGGCCGTGGCCACACGGGAGTTGGGCTTGCGCCCCAGCGCCGCGCTGATGTACACGCCCGCGTCGACGAGCCGGTCCAAGTCGACACCGGTCTCGATGCCCAGGCCCTGCAGCAGATAGACCAGGTCCTCGGTCGCCACATTGCCCGTGGCGCCCTTGGCGTAGGGGCAGCCGCCCAGACCGGCCGAGGAAGACTGAAAGTTCCAGACCCCCATCTCCAGCG
>CAUPRZ010000137.1:0-6341 GCA_963513855.1 uncultured Hylemonella sp. | reverse complement strand
AGGTGGTCCCACTCCTTCCCATCCCGAACAGGACAGTGAAACGCCTCAGCGCCGATGATAGTGCGGGTTCCCGTGTGAAAGTAGGTCATCGTCAGGCTCTTACAGCAGAAAACGCCCCGTCATCAGACGGGGCGTTTTTATTTGTGCTTCAGAAATTGCGACCACGCATCGGGTTTGAGCTCGCACGCGAGCGCGTGAGCCCGTGCACATCCCCGCGGAGGTGCTGCCAAGTACCTAGGAATGACAGCTTACTTGCCGGCGCGCAGCTCGCGGCGCAGGATCTTGCCCACATTGGACTTGGGCAGCTCGTCGCGGAACTCGATGTACTTGGGGTGCTTGTAGCCTGTGAGGTTCTGGGTGCAGTACTTGGCCACATCATCCTCGCTGAGAGTCGGATCGCTGCGCACCACATAGACCTTGATGGCTTCACCCTGTTTGGCATCGGGCACACCAATAGCGGCACATTCGAGCACGCCGTTGCAGAGCGAGATGACGTTCTCGAGCTCACTCGGGAAGACGTTGAAGCCGCTGACCAGGATCATGTCCTTCTTGCGGTCCACGATCTTGGTGTAACCCTGCGGGTCCATGATGCCCACGTCGCCGGTGCGCATGAAGCCGTCCGGCGTGAAAGCGTTGGACGTCTCTTCGGCTTGTCGGTAATAGCCCGTCATCACATTGGGGCCGCGGATGCAGATCTCGCCCGAATCGCCGACAGGCAGGGACTGACCCGCGTCATCCTTGATCGCGATCTCGACGCCAGGCAGGGGCAGGCCGATGGTGCCGCTGAACTTCGTGGTGGTGACCGGGTTGTTGGTGCCGATGGCGCAGGTCTCGCTCATGCCCCAGCCCTCCACCATGGCGCAGCCCGTGACCTCTTGCCAGTGCTTGGCCGTACCCTCAGACGCAGCCATGCCGCCGGCCTGGGAGATGCAGAGGTGGGAGAAATCCACAGTTCGCAGCTGTGGGTGCTGCAGCAGGGCATTGAACAGGGTGTTCACGGCCGGCAGCATGTGGAAGGGGCGGCGTTTGAGCACCTCGATGAACTTGCCGATGTCGCGCGGATTGGGGACCAGGGTCATGTGGGAGCCCCAGCGGATGGCCAGGAAACACAGGGTCAGCGCGAAGATGTGATACAGGGGCAGGGCAGCAATGCTGTTGGTCTCGCGCACGTTGCCGACACGGTCCAGCGCGGGCGTGAACCAGGCTTCCGCCTGCAGGATGGCCGCCACGATGTTGCGGTGGGTCAGTACCGCCCCCTTGCTCAGACCCGTGGTGCCGCCCGTGTACTGCAGGAAGGCAATGGAGTCCAGGTTAGCCTGTGAAGGCTTGAGTGTGAAATGCGAGCCTTCGGCCAAGGCCTTGCGGAATGGCGTGACCGTCCGTCCCTCGGTCAGCGGGAGTTTGAAGGGCGGCACCATCTTGGCCAGATGCCGGACAGCAAAGGTCAGCCAGCGGCCGTACCAGGGGCCCAGCAGATCGCCAAAGGCCGTGATCACCACATGCTTCACTTGCGTGCGATCGATCACCTCCTCCAGCGTATGGGCGAAGTTCTCCAGCACGACGATGGTGGTGGCACCCGAGTCCTTGAGCTGATGTTCCAGCTCCCGCGCGGTGTAAAGCGGGTTGACGTTGACGCAGGTGTAGCCCGCCCGCAGGATGGCGGCCATGGTGACGGCGAACTGCGGCACATTGGGCAGCATGATGGCCACGCGTGCATCGGGTTCCAGGCGCAGGCGTTGCAGCCAGGCGCCCAGGGCAGTCGATAGCTCGTCCAGCTGGCGGTAGCTCATCCACTGTTCCATGCAGACCGAGAAAGGCTGCGTGGCATTCTTGCGGAAAGATTCTTCCAGCAACTGAGCCAGAGAACTGTATTGAGTGAGGTCGATGTCCTGCGGAACACCGGGGGGATAACTTTGCAACCAGATTTTTTCCATCGAGGACTCCATGACCGGCCTATTGGAACCCAGACCCAGGGGTGGCCAACACCGGGCTTGTCCTAGGTCAGGTGCTAAAACTGTCGCAGACGCGTCAAACCAGAGGTATCTGCCCGCAGGTTTGGAGAAAGAGTGAAAGCACCTTACATTCTTCAGATGGCAGCAGACCCCGAGCGTGTGGACCCGAGCAGCAGCGAACTGATGCGCATGCTGCCTGCCGAGCAGAGTGCCTCGGCCCGCGCCCCCTGGGTAGCGGTCATCCGGCGACTGGGTGTCCGGCACCGCGGGCGCATCATCCGCCATCTGCAGGCCCTGGACGAGCGCGACCGTTACCTGCGCTTCGGTTACCTGGCCAACGATGCCCAGATTCAGACCTACGGCGAGAGCCTGAACTTTGAGGACGATGCCATCTTTGGTATCTACAACCGGCGCCTTGAGCTCGTGGCCATGGCGCACCTGGCGCATTCTGTGGACCGCAGCTATGCCGCCTGCGCCGAGTTCGGCGTTTCCGTGCTGCCCTCCGTGCGCGGCCACGGTTACGGCAGCAAGTTGTTCGCTCGCGCCATGCGTCATGCACGCAATGAGGGCGTCTACCTCATGTTCATCCACGCCCTCAGCGAGAACAAGGCCATGCTCAACATCGCCCGCAAGGCCGGGGCCACCGTGGAATACGACGGCTCGGAAGCGAGGGCCTACTTGCGCCTTCCGCCCGCAACCTTTGAAAGCCAGGTCACGGAAATGCTGGAAGAGCAGCTTGCCGAGGCCGACTACCGACTCAAATTTCAGGCCAAACAGTTCTGGGATTTCCTCACGGGAGTGCAGGACATACGTCGGGGCGTGGGCGAAGCGCGGCACAAATCAGCGCCATGAGGGGGTTGGGCGTACGCGTCATGAGACGGCCGTTTCGATCCGCTATCCTATGGGGGTCGCAACAACCGCACCCTGGTGCCCCTGTCAGTGCCTGACCCTTATCCTGCGCGAGTCCCTGAAAAAGAGGACAAGCGCACTTTTCTGAAGAAGCTCGCCGAGTTCATCCACCCCGGACCGGACTCCACCGCCGAGCTGATCGAAACCCTGGCCGAGGCCGAAGACAACCAGATCATCGGCGCCGAGTCGCGTTCCATGTTGGAAGGCGTGCTGCGCATGGCTGACATGACGGCCGGCGACGTCATGGTGCCGACCCCGCGCATGGATCTGGTCGACATCAATGCCCCCTACGACGAGCTGCTGCACCTGGTCATCGATACCGCCCACTCCCGCTTTCCGGTCTATGAAGGCGAGCGCGAGAACCTCATCGGCATCCTGATGGCCAAGGACCTGCTCAAGCTGCAGCGTGCGCCCGAGCTCAATATCCGCGCCCTGCTGCGCCCGGCCGTCTTCGTGCCTGAGAGCAAGGGACTGAACGACCTGCTGCACGAGTTCCGCGGCAACCGCAACCACCTGGCCATCGTGATCGACGAATTCGGCCGCGTGGCCGGCCTGATCACCATCGAAGACGTGCTCGAACAGATCGTGGGCGAGATCGAGGACGAGTTCGACATCTCCGAGGACGAGGGCGACATCTTCGGTCTGGCCGACCAGACCTACCGTGTCAGCGGCCGGGCCCCGGTCGAGCGCGTCAACCAGGCCTTCGACGTGACCATCACCGGCAGCGACCCGGACGAAAGCTTCGATACCATCGGCGGCCTGATCGCCCACGAGATGGGTCATGTGCCGCGCCGTGGCGAGCAACACGTGATCGCGGGCCTCAAGTTCGTGGTGCTGCACACCAAGGGTGGCGCCGTGAAGTGGTTCAAGGTCTCCCCCGTGGCCTTGCGCAAGGCCAGCCTCAATGGCTGAAGGCCGGGCGCGCGCCGGCGCCTGGGGTCTGAGCCTCCTCGCCGGCCTCGCCCAGGCCCTGTCCCTGGCCACCCCCTGGGACGGTCAACCGCATTGGGGCCTGCAGCTGCTGGCTCTGGGCCTGCTGGCCTGGCAGGTCGATCGCTCGACACACTGGAAACAGGCCGCTATGGCCGGCTGGCTCTTTGCCACGGCCTGGCTGACCGGCACCTTCTGGTGGCTCTACATCTCCATGCACACCTATGGCGGCCTGCCGGCAGCACTGGCCGCGTTTGCCGTGTTCGCTCTGGCCGCTGCCCTGGCGCTGGTGTATGCCGGGGCCTGTGCGCTGCAGCAGCGCTACGCCCCGGCCTCACGTGCCGGGCGTGCCTTGCTGATCGCGGCGCTCTGGCTGCTGGCCGAACTGGCACGTGGCAACTGGCTCACGGGTTTTGGCTGGGGCGGTAGCGGCTACGCCCATGTGGACGGGCCGCTGGCAGGCTACGCGCCCTGGCTGGGCGTGTACGGCCTCACGGCCATCGCCGCCTGGCTGGCCATGACGATTCCGCAGATCTGGTCCTGCGGCCACTGGCAGCGCATCGCGGCGCTGGCCGTGTTGGCCCTGCCCTCGGTCTACCAGATGGGGCAGCCCCAGACCACCACCTCCGCGGGCACCCTGAGGGTGGCGCTGCTACAAGGCAATATCCCGCAGGACGTAGAATTCCAGCCCGGCAGCGGCGTGCCCATGGCCCTGCGCTGGTATGGCGAGCAATTGCTGGACAACCGCGCACCCCTGGTCGTGGCCCCCGAAACGGCCCTGCCCCTGCTGCCGCACCAACTGCCAGAAGGCTATTGGGCCGCCCTGCGCCAGCGTTATGCCAGCGGCGAGCAGGCCGCGCTGATCGGCCTGCCCCTGGGCAGCTTGGCCGAGGGCTACAGCAACTCTGCCGTGGGTCTGGTGCCGGGGCGCGAACCCTGGCGCTACGACAAACACCACCTCGTGCCCTTTGGCGAATTCATCCCCTGGGGCTTCAAGTGGTTCACCGCCATGATGAACATCCCGCTGGGGGACTTCAGCCGCGGCGGCATCGGCCAGCCCTCGCTCGAATGGCAGGGCCAGCGCCTGGCGCCCAACATCTGCTACGAAGACCTTTTTGGCGAAGAGCTGGGGGCACGTTTTGCCGATCCAGCCCTGGCCCCGACGGTCTTCGTCAACCTCAGCAACATCGCCTGGTTCGGCAACACCGTGGCCATCGACCAGCACCTGCAGATTTCGCGCATGCGGGCGCTGGAGTTCGAGCGCCCCTTTGTGCGCGCTACCAACACCGGTGCCACCGCTCTCATCGACCACCGTGGTCAGGTCTTGGCCATGCTGCCACGCCATACCCGGGGCATGCTGGAGGTGGAGGTTGAGGGGCGTGTTGGCCTGACGCCCTATGCGCGCTGGGTTGCCTGGGCTGGGCTCTGGCCGCTGTGGGGTCTGGGCCTGGCTGTGCTGCTGCTGGCCGCCTGGCGCAAGCGGCGCTGAATCGCAGCGCCCACAGGGACCGCGAGGGCCCCGAAGCCCCGTAAAATCGAAGGTTTACGCGGGAAACCGCTCCTACAGCGCAAGGCTTGTGATCCACCTGCCTGCGCCCGCCACCTATGTTGACCTTCCAGCAAATCATTCTGAAACTGCAGACCTATTGGAGCGACCAGGGTTGTGCGCTGCTGCAGCCCTACGACATGGAGGTCGGCGCCGGCACCTCGCACACGGCCACCTTCCTGCGCGCGCTCGGCCCCGAGCCCTGGAAGGCCGCCTATGTGCAGCCCAGCCGCCGCCCCAAGGACGGCCGTTACGGCGAGAACCCCAACCGCCTGCAGCACTACTACCAGTACCAGGTGGTGCTCAAGCCCGCGCCGAGCAACATCCTCGAGCTTTATCTGGGCTCACTCGAAGCCTTGGGCTTTGACCTCAAGAAGAACGACGTCCGTTTTGTGGAAGACGACTGGGAGAACCCCACACTCGGCGCCTGGGGCCTGGGCTGGGAAGTCTGGCTCAACGGCATGGAGGTGACGCAGTTCACCTACTTCCAGCAGGTCGGCGGTATCGATTGCAAGCCCATCACGGGCGAGATCACCTATGGCCTGGAGCGCCTGGCCATGTACCTGCAGGGCGTGGACAACGTCTACAAGCTCAAGTGGACCGACACCATGAGCTATGGCGATGTCTACCTGCAGAACGAAAAAGAGCAGTCGGCCTACAACTTCGAGCACAGCGACGCCGATTTCCTGTTCACCGCCTTCACCGCGCATGAAAAGCAGGCCAAACACCTGATGGAGCAGCAGCTCGCGTTGCCCGCCTACGAGCAGGTGCTCAAGTGCGCGCACAGCTTCAATCTGCTGGACGCACGTGGCGCCATCTCAGTGACCGAACGTGCCGCCTACATCGGCCGCATCCGCAACCTCGCGCGCAGCGTCGCGCAGAGCTATTACGAGAGCCGCGAACGCCTGGGTTTCCCCATGGCACCGCGCGAGTGGGTTGAGCAAATGACGAAGAAGGCAGCCTGAGACCATGAGCATGAACAACCTTCTTGTCGAACTGTTTGT
>CAUPRZ010000136.1:0-6344 GCA_963513855.1 uncultured Hylemonella sp. | reverse complement strand
CGTGCACATCGACGGCGCCGCGGTGCGCAGCTGTGTGATGCCGGCACGCGCACTGAAAGAGACCCAGCAGATCGTGACCATCGAAGGCCTGTCGCGCAACGGCACCCACGCCGTGCAGCGCGCCTGGCAGCTCATGGACGTGCCGCAGTGCGGCTTCTGCCAGAGCGGCATGATCATGGCCGTCAGCGCCCTGCTCAAGAGCAAGCCCAATCCGAGCGACGCCGACATCGACGCCTCCATCACCAACATCTGCCGCTGCGGCACCTACAACCGCGTGCGTGCGGCCATCAAGGTGGCCGCCCAGGGCGTGGTGCGCCGGCGCGTCTCGGCCGCCGACGACCAACAAGCCGACGGGAGCCTGTCATGAGCACAACGCAAGAGCAGGACGGATACACACGGCGTGGTTTTCTGGCCAGCACAGGCGCCACCGCCGGTGGCCTGATGGTGGGCTTTCACCTGCCGCAGGCCCAGGCCGCGGACCTGCCGCCCGAGATCAATGCCTGGGTGGTGGTCAAACCGGACGACACCGTGGTCATCCGTATCGCACGTTCCGAGATGGGCCAGGGCACGCTGACCGGCCTGGCCCAGCTGGTGGCCGAGGAGTTGGAGTGCAACTGGCGGCGCGTGACCACCGAGTACCCCACGCCGGGCCAGAACCTCAAGCGCCAGCGCATCTGGGGCAATTTCTCTACCGGTGGCAGCCGCGGCATCCGCGAGTCGCATGACTATGTGCGCAAGGGCGGCGCCATGGCCCGCATGATGTTGGTACAGGCCGCAGCCGAGAGCTGGGGCGTGCCCGTTGCGGAGTGCAGCGTGACGCGCGGTGTGATCACCCATGGACCGAGCGGGCGCAAGACGCTCTACGGCCGCGTGACCGCGGCGGCGTCCAAGCTCACGCCACCCGACCCGGCCAGCGTGGTGCTCAAGGACCCCAAGGACTGGAAGATCGCGGGCCAGCGCATGCTGCGCCTGGACACCTTCCGCAAGACCACGGGCCAGCAGGACTACGGCATGGACCTCACCCTGCCGGGCATGCTCAGCGCCGCCATCAAGGACTGTCCGGTCTTCGGCGGCACAGTCAAGAGCTTCAACGCCACGCCTGTGATGCGCCGCCTGGGCGTGAAGAAGGTCGTGCAGGTCGGCCCCAGCGCCGTGGCTGTGGTGGCCACCACCTGGTGGGCCGCCAAGACCGGGCTCGATGCCCTGGCCATCGAATGGGACCTGGGGCCGAACGCCGCGGTCTCGCAGGCTGACGTCACGGCCATGGTGCGCGGTGGGCTCGATCTGTCCACCCCCGCCACCTCGGTGGGCAACAGCAACGGCAATGCGGTGGCTGCCATCAGCGCCGCCCCCCGTCGCATCGAAGCCATCTACAGCTACCCCTATCAGAACCACGCCTGCATGGAGCCCATGAACGCCACCGCGCGCTGGACCGCCCAGCGTTGTGAGGTCTGGGTCGGCACACAGAACGGCGAGGCCGCGCTGGCCGCCACGGCCGAGGCCGCGGGCCTGCCGGCCACGCAGTGCGAGGTCTACAAGCAGCTGCTGGGTGGAGGCTTCGGCCGACGCGGGCGCAGTGACTACGTCACGCAGGCCGTGCTGATCGCCAAGAGCATGCCGGGCACGCCGATCAAGCTGATCTGGTCGCGCGAGGAGGACATGCTGCACGGCTCCTACCACCCGACCACGGCCGCCAAGCTCAGCGCGGGCCTGGACGATCAGGGCAACATCACCGGCCTGCACATGCGCATCTCGGGCCAGTCCATCCTGGCCACGGTGGCGCCGCAAGCCATGCGCGACGGCAAGGACATGGTGGTCTACCAGGGCCTCAACGCCAGCGGGCCCGAAGCCTCCATCGGCTACAGCTTCCCCCACCTGCTGATCGAGCACGCCATGCGCAACCCGCATGTGCCGGCCGGCTTCTGGCGCGGTGTGAACCTGAACCAGAACACCATCTACCTCGAGTGTTTCCTCGACGAGATCGCGCACGCCACCCAGCAGGACCCGCTGGCCCTGCGGCGCAAGCTCATGACACAGCACCCGAAACATCTGGCCGTGCTCAATGCCGTGGCCGAACGCGTGGGCTGGGACAAACCCGCGCCCACGGGGGTGTTCCGCGGCCTGGCGCAGACCATGGGCTTCGGCAGTTATGTGGCGGCCTGCGCCGAGGTATCGGTGAGCAGTGACGGGAAACTGAAGATCCACCGCATCGTCGCGGCCACCGACAGTGGGCACGCCGTGAACCCGCAGCAGATCGAGGCTCAGGTCGAAGGCTCTTTTGTCTATGGCCTCTCGGCGGCCCTGTTCGGCGAAATCACCGTCAAGGACGGCGCCGTAGAGCAGAAGAACTTCGATACCTATCCCGTGCTGCGCCTGGCCGACATGCCGCCGGTGGAGACCCTGGTCGTGCCCTCGGGCGGCTTCTGGGGTGGTGTCGGTGAACCCACGATTGCGGTGGCTGCACCCGCCGTGCTCAACGCCATCTTCGCCGCCACGGGCAAACGCATCCGCGACCTGCCGCTCAAGGATCAGGACCTCAGGCGCGTTTGAGACTGCCCTCATGAAACGTCTGGCCGTCGCCCTGCTGGCCCTGCCCCTGGCGGCAGGAGCGGTGACGGTGGTGGGCGACGGCATCCCGGCCGCACTCGAAGGCAAGGTGGGCGACGCGACACGTGGCCGTGCCCTGGTGGCCAACCGGACCCAGGGTCTGTGCCTGCTGTGCCATGGCGCACCGATCCCCGAAGAACGTTTCCAGGGCAATCTGGCACCGGACCTGGCGGGCACGGGTAAACGCTGGAATGCAGCCCAGCTGCGCCTGCGCCTCGTCGACCCGCAAAGCCTCAACCCGCAGACCATCATGCCGTCCTACCACCGCCAGCAAGGCCTCACGCGCGTGGGCAACCAATGGCAGGGCAAGCCCATCCTTGACGCCCAGCAGATCGAGGACGTCGTCGCCTGGCTGCTCACACTCAAGGAGTGAGAAGCATGGAACGCCGCCTGCTGCTGCAAACCGCCACCGGCCTCACCGGCTGGCTGCTGCTGCGCCCGGCACTCGCCAACAACCAACTGCAGGATGCGGTGCGCGCCTGGGCGGGTGGCACGCCGGTACAGACCGGGCGCGTGAAACTGGACATCGCGCCCCTGGTCGACAACGGCAACACCGTGCCGCTGAGCGTGAGCGTGGACAGCCCCATGACGGCGGCCGACCATGTGGTCGCCATCGCCGTCTTCAACGAACGCAATCCGCAGGCCGATGTGCTGCGCTGCAGCCTGGGGCCGCGCGCAGGCAAGGCCCAGGTCAGCACACGCATCCGTCTGGCCACCACACAGAAGCTCACGGCCGTGGCGCGTCTGAGCGACGGCAGCTGCTGGCAGCAGACAGTGGACGTGATCGTCGCCCTGGCCGCCTGCCTGGAGGAACTGGAATGAGCGCACGCACCCTCATCAAGATTCCGAAGACCGCACGCCGCGGCGAGGTGATCGAGATCAGCGCCATCATCGGCCACCCCATGGAGTCGGGCTTCCGACCCGGGGCCGAGGGGCAACGCCTGCCGCGTTACATCATTGAGCGTTTCAGCTGCCACTATGACGAAGAACTCATCTTCACAGCCGAGTTCTCATCGGCCATCTCGGCCAACCCGCTGATCGCCTTCCACACCCTGGCCACGGCCAGCGGCACGCTGCGCCTGAGCTGGGAAGGCGAACAGGGTTTCCGTCACAGCGAGAGCGTGGCGATCAGCGTCACATGAAACGCGTGTTTTGCGGACTGCTGGTGCTGCTGGCCAGCGCCCTGCAGGCGCAGATACGCGAGGCGCAACGTCGCTCCGACTTCGACAGCATGAGCGCGGACCTCCAGGCCATGCAGCGCGACGACACACGCAACCCCGCCATGCTCTGGGTGCAGCAGGGGGCGCAGCTCTGGCAAGAGACGGCAGGACGTACGGAAAAATCCTGTGCCAGTTGCCACGGCGACGTGACCCGCCTGCGGGGCGTGGCCCTGCGCTACCCGGCCTTCGACGTGCAGAGCCAGGGCGCCATCAACCTCGCGCAGCGCATCCAGCGCTGCCGTGTCCAGCAGCAGCGTGCCGAAGCCTGGAAGCTGGAAAGCGAAGAACTGCTGGCACTCGAAAGCCTGGTGGCCCTGCAGTCACGCGGCCTGCCCCTCAGGCCTGTGGTCGACGCACGGCTGCAACCGGCGTTGGAACGCGGCCGCCAGCTTTATGCACAGCGCCTGGGGCAGCTGGACCTGTCCTGCGCGCAATGCCATGACCAGCGCTGGGGCCAGCGCCTGGGCGGCGCGCTCATCCCGCAGGGCCACCCCAACAGCTACCCGCAGTACCGGCTGGAGTGGCAAGGGGTGGGCTCGCTGCAGCGGCGGCTGCGCAGCTGCCTGAGCGGTGTACGTGCCCAGCCCTGGCCGCTGGGGTCGCGTGAACTGGTGGAGCTGGAACTCCATCTGGCCGACCGCGCCCGCGGCCTGCCTCTGGAGTCGCCCGGCGTAAGACCCTGATGTTTCCCGCCAGAAAATCGGGGTATATATATGCCATGCGCTTGCCACAGTTGCGTCTGACCAGCCTCAAGACCCGGGTCGTTCTTGCCGTCGCCCTGCTCTTTGTGGTGTTTGCGGGCCTGATGACCTGGTTGACCCTGCGGTATTTTGACCAGGCCTTCCGTGAGAACCTCTATCAGGAGCAGTTTGTGCTGGCCAGCACCCTGGCCAAGAGCATCGACGACAAGCTGCTCCAGAGCCAGGAGATCCTGGCCCAGACCGCCCGCATCCTGCCGGAGCGGGCCCTCAAGGACGCAGCGTTGGCCCAGGAGTTCCTGAACCAGCAGGCGGCCCTGCACGCCGTCTTCAGCAATGGCCTGCTGCTGATCTCCGCAGAAGGACGCCTGATTGCCGAATCCCCTTTTCTGCCGGGCCGGCGCGGCCGAGTCATGGGGCAGGTGGAGTTGTTCCGTGAGGTGGCCCGCGCCCGCCTGCCCAGCGTCTCCAAACCCTATGCCTCTTCACGGAGCCAAGGTCGGCCCGCCGTCACGATCAGCACGCCCCTGTTCAACGCCCGCGGCGACATGGTCGGGCGGCTGAACGGCAGCATTGAACTCGACGGGCGCAACTTCCTCTCCGATCTGAACCACGTGAAGCTGGGCCGCACGGGGTATGTCTCGCTGTTCACGCGGGACCGCATCTTCATCGCCAACCGCAACCCGCAGCGCATCCTCCAGCCCATCGTGCTGCCGGGCCTCAACCCGCTGGTGGACCGCGCTGTCGCAGGGTTTGAGGGCAGCGGCACCACCAGGACCTCGCGCGGCGATGAGGTGATCAGCAGCTTCAAGCACCTGAGCGCCGCCCCCTGGCTGATCAGCCTCAACCTGCCGCTGAACGAGGCCGAAGCGCCTTTGCAGGAAGCCCGCACCTACCTGCTGCTGGGTACGATGGCTGGCACCCTGATCGTGGTGGCCCTGATCTGGCTGGTCATGCGCCGCGCCCTGGCCCCACTGGCCGTACTGACCCGGCATGTGCACGAACTGCCGGACAAGGTGGGCGAGGACCGGCAACTGGCCCTGCGCAGCGGAGACGAGATCGGCACCCTGGTGCAGTCCTTCAACAGCCTAGTCATCAAGCTGGACCGGCAGCAGCAGACCTTGCAGGACAGCGAAGCACGTTTTCGCAGCCTGGCCGAGATGTCGACCGACTGGTTCTGGGAGCAGGACGAACAGTTCCGTTTTGTCCAGGTCTCGCAGGGCATCTACAACGCGAACATGGCTCCCCACCTGGGCCATACACGCTGGGATCAGCCCGTCGTCTCGCCGGACGAAAACGGATGGGCGGAGCACCGCGCGCTGCTGGAGCGGCACGAAGCCTTTAACGACTTCCTTTACCAGGTGCGTGACAGCCAGGGCATGGTGCGCAGCTTCAGCATCAGCGGCATCCCCATTTTCGACAAAGCGGGGCAGTTCCGTGGCTACCGCGGTGTGGGCTCGGACATCAGCGACCGCACGGCCGCCAAACAACGCATCGAATACCTGGCCTACCACGACGCCCTGACCGGCCTGCCCAACCGCCTGCTGGTGCAGGACCGTTTTGTGCAGGCCATGGCCCAGGCCGAGCGCAACCACACACGCGTGGCCCTGGTCTACCTGGACCTGGACAAGTTCAAGAACATCAACGACACCCTGGGCCATGCCGCCGGCGATGAGCTGCTCAAGGAAGTGGCCCTCCGCCTGCGCGAGAGCGTGCGCGACAGCGACACCATCAGCCGCCAGGGCGGTGACGAATTCCTGCTCATGCTCAGCGACCTGCCCGACACCGAGATCGTCTCGACCATCGTGATCAAGATCAT
>CAUPRZ010000135.1:0-6376 GCA_963513855.1 uncultured Hylemonella sp. | reverse complement strand
GCCCGCAGATCACGGGCCAGCAGCCGGCTGCCTGGTGTCGGCGTGAAGGGCACGGCGACCACGCCCTTGGGATAGTAGGCAAGACCGTGCCGGTGGTGGGCATCGGCCCAGGACCAGTCAAAGACATACTCGCCGCGCGAGTGGCTCTTGAGGTAGAGCGGGCAGGCCGCCTGCAGCTGGCCGGCCGTATCCTGCAGGGTGATGAAGTGCGGTGTCCAGCCCGTGGCCGGTACGGCGCTGCCGCTGCGGTGCAGGGCGGCCAGGTATTCGTGCCGCATGAAGGGGGTGGGCTGGGACTGCAGGGCAAGCAGCGCATTCCAGGCCGGGGCATCCAGCAGCAAGGGGTCATCGTGTACCCGGATGACATAATCGCTTTTGCTCACGCTGCTCCCCGACTTTCCTTGCCGTCCATGACCTTGCGTATCTGCGTTGCCCAGCTTAACTTTGTCGTCGGCGACCTGGCGGGCAATGCACAGAAAATCGTCGCTGCCGCCCGTCGTGCCCATGCGGCCGGTGCCCGCTTGCTGCTGACACCCGAACTTTCCATCTGCGGCTACGCCGCCGAAGACCTCTTTTTCCGGCCTGCCTTCATCGCTGCCTGTGATGATGCCGTGAAAACAGTGGCCCATGAACTTGCCGGGTTAAAGGACATGACCGTGGTGGTCGGTCACCCGGCTGCGGTCGAGGCGGAAGGGCTGCGCACACGTTCGGTCACCGTACCCAACCGGGTCAATGCGGCCAGCGTGTTCTGCGAGGGTCGGCTCGTGGCCACCTACGCCAAGCGTGAGCTACCCAATTACCAGGTGTTCGACGAACGCCGCTATTTCGTGCCGGGGCGTGAGTCCTGCGTGTTTGAGGCGGGCGGTGTCAAGGTCGGCCTGCTGATCTGCGAGGATGCCTGGTACGAGGCGCCGGCGCGCGAGGCCCGCGCTGCCGGTGCCGAGCTACTGGCCGTGATCAACGCCTCGCCCTTCCATGTGGGCAAGGGCGGTGAACGCGAGGCCATGATGCGTCAACGCGTCCTGGACTGCGGCCTGCCTCTGGTCTACGCCCACCTGGTCGGCGGACAGGACGAGGTGGTGTTCGAGGGCCATTCCTTCGCGCTGCAGGCTGACGGCGCGCTAGCGGCCCGGGCGCCGAGTTTTGTCGAGGACCAGTTCGAAGTCGTGGCCGGTCGCCAGGGGCAAAGACTGCAGTTGCAGGGTCGCATCGCGCCTGAGCGCAGTGCCGATGCCGACCTTTGGGACGCCCTGGTGCTGGGCGTGCGCGATTACGTGGGAAAGAACGGTTTCCCGGGCGCCATCATCGGCCTGTCGGGCGGCATCGATTCGGCCCTGGTGCTGGCCATTGCGGTCGATGCGCTGGGCGCGGACCAGGTGCGCACGGTCATGATGCCTTCGCCTTACACGGCCGACATCAGCTGGATCGACGCGCGCGACATGGCAGAGCGTTTGGGCGTGCAGTACGACGAGATTTCCATCGTGCCAGAGTTCGAGGCCTTCAAGGCTTCGCTGGCGCAGGAGTTCAAGGGCCTGCCCGAGGACACAACCGAAGAGAACATCCAGGCTCGCATCCGCGGTACCCTGCTCATGGCCCTGTCCAACAAGTGCGGGCGTATCGTGCTGACCACGGGCAACAAGTCCGAGATGGCCACGGGCTACTGCACTTTGTACGGCGATATGGCAGGTGGATTTGCCGTCATCAAGGACCTGGCCAAGACCACGGTGTTCCGGCTGGCGCACTGGCGCAATGCGCACGACCCGCATGGGTGCGGTGCCAACCCCATCCCGGAGCGCATCATCACGCGCCCACCCAGTGCCGAGTTGCGACCCGACCAGAAAGACCAGGACAGCCTGCCCGCCTACGAGGTGCTGGACGCCATCGTCGAGCGTTATATGGAGAACGACCAGGGTATCGAGGAGATCGTGGCCCAGGGTTATCCCCGGGCCGATGTGGAGAAGGTCACACGCCTGATCAAGCTCAACGAGTACAAGCGCCGCCAGGCCCCGGTGGGTATCCGGGTGACCCACCGCAGTTTTGGCAAGGATTGGCGTTATCCTATTACCAACAAGTTCCGGGCCTGAGCCTTTACCTGACCACAGAAAGAACATCCATGAAGCAGATCACCGCCATCATCAAGCCCTTCAAGCTCGAGGAAGTGCGCGAAGCCCTGGCCGAGTGCGGCGTGACCGGCCTGACCGTGACCGAGGTCAAGGGTTTCGGTCGCCAGAAGGGCCATACCGAGCTCTACCGTGGTGCCGAATACGTGGTGGACTTCCTGCCCAAGGTCAAGGTCGAGGTGACGGTGAAGACCGGCGACGTGGACCGCTGCGTGGACGCCATCGTCAAGGCCGCCCGCACGGGCAAGATCGGTGATGGCAAGATTTTCATCACCTCGGTCGAGCGTGTGGTGCGCATCCGCACCGGCGAGCAGGACGAGTCGGCGATCTAAATCTCTTCGAGGCGGGGTGCTGGCGCCAGACCGGCCGCCTGTACCAGGCCCTGGAGCAGGGCGGTGGCTTCGCTGCCAGCCTGGATCAGCTCCATCTGCCAGTCGCTCATGAACTGCTGTTGCACGGCCGTGGCCAGGAAGGCCAGCAGGCCGTCATAGTAGCCACCGGCATTGAGAATGCCGACCGGCTTGTCGTGGTAGCCCAGCTGGCGCCAGGTCCAGACCTCGAACAACTCCTCGAAAGTGCCGATGCCACCGGGCAAGGCCAGGAAGGCGTCGGCGCGCTCGGCCATCATGCGTTTGCGGTCGTGCATCGTGTCTACGATGTGTAGCTCGGTGCACTCCCGGTAGGCCCACTCTTTTTCCACCAGGGCCTTGGGAATGATGCCGACGACACGCCCACCAGCCTGCAACGTGGCCTGGGCGACTTCACCCATCAGGCCGGCCTTGCCACCCCCGTAGACGAGTTGGCCGCCATGCTGGCCGATCCACTGGCCTACGGTGCGGGCGAGTGCGATGTGTGCGGGGTCCAAGCCGGGGCGGGAGCCACAGTAGACGCAAAGTGAGAAGTTGGGGGTCATGTGAGGAAGCGGTGATAAAGGGCGGCGGCCCAGATGCCGCCGCACAGCAGCAGGCTTAGCAGTACGGCAGCACTGCCCATGTCCTTGGCGCGTTTGGACAGGTCATGCCACTCAGGGCCGATGCGGTCGATGGCGGTTTCGATGCCTGTGTTGAGCAGCTCGACGATCATGACCAGCAGCACAGAGCCGGCCAGCAGGGCGGTTTCCGTCCAGCTCTGGCCCAACCAGAAGGCCAGTGGCAGCAGCACGAGAGCTGCCACGACTTCCTGGCGGAAGGCGGTCTCATGCCAGCCGGCGCGCAGGCCTTCGAGGGAATAACCCAGGGCATGCCGGATGCGGTTCAGGCCGCTGCGGTTTTTCTGGGGGTTGACGGGGTGTGGGGCGGGCGTCTCGGACATGGGCCGATTGTCCCCCAGCTTCGTGACGGTTCAGGCCTTGACCGGCCGTGCATCGACCAGCCGGGTGCCGGCCAGCGCATCGTGCCAGAACTGGCTGTCCGGATGGAAGCGGCTCAACAAGGTCCAGACCGCGATCCAGCCGAACAGCAGCACCAGCACTTCCAGGGCCGACACGCCAAATGAGTAGGCGGCCAGAGGCGGCAGGAACCAGAGCCAGCTCAGCACATAACGCAGCAGGGCCCGGGGCTGGCTCAGCGGCCGGCCCAGCCGGTCAAGGACGCGGATATGCCAGGTCTTCATGGCCAGGGTCTGACCCTTGGCCCAGAACCAGGTGAAGTAGATGCCCAGCACGACAAACAGGAAGGCCTGTTGCAGTGCGCGGTTGTCCAGCGCATGGCGGGTCTGTGACAGGGCGCTGAACAGGTAGCCAGCGAGGAAGATGACGCCGAACAGCAGCATGCCCTCGTAAAGCCAGCAGGCCATGCGGCGCCACAGGCCAGGGGTCGGGAGCAGGGGGGCAGGAGGAGCCGGGTGGTGCACCGGCGTATGGGGAACGGAATTCACGGGCTGGATTTTACTCAGCCGGATCGTCTTCGTAGGGTGAGCGCTCGATGTCCTTGCGCGGGAGTTCCTGCTGAGGCTGCAGGGCGTGTGGGGTCTGGACCGGGATGCCGATCTCTGCCATGCGCGCCCCTGGGACGGTGGTCCGACGGGGCACGGCGGTCAGCTTGGGTTGCGCTGTGCCGGGTTTGCCCACCGCCAGCCCGGCCTTGGCCGGGGCCTGGGTGGCGAGCTTGCGTTTTTCCTCGGGGCTCAGGGCCTGGTAGGCCTCCCACTCAGAGGCTTTTTGCTCCGGTGCGAGCTTCTTGATCTCAGTGAAGTTCTGACGCGCCTGGTTGCGCTGCTGCTGGCTCAGTGTGGTCCATTCGCTCATGCGCTGGTGCAGCTTGAGCTGCTCGCCTGGCGGCAAGGACGCATAGTTTTTCGAGATGACCAGCCACTTGCGCTTGCGTCCTTCGCTCAGTCGGTCCCAGTGCGATGCCAGCGGGCGCAGCGCCTGCTGCTGGGCCGGGCTGAGGTCTTGCCACGCGGGTTTGCTGTAACTGGGGGCGGCCGCGACGAGCGTGCTGGCACGGCTGCTGCTGTCCGCACGGTGCAAGGACCGACCGGTGACGGTCTGGCCGGCCGTGCCCTCGGAGGGGGCGGCCGCGCCCGGCAGGGCCAGGGCGAACAGGCAGGAACCCAGACCGATACCGATCAGGGCGCGGCGGCAGGTGCTGGAGGGCAGGGCCAAGGCAGGCATGGTGTTCAGTCGGGACGGCTCTGGGCCAGCCGGCTCTTCAGGAACTGCGCGAAACCGGGGTCGGCGTAGGCATCAGGAGGCAGGTCATCGGTCAGGATAGCCGCATCGATTTCGGCCAGTTCCTCGACGATGGAGTCGCTACCCAGGACCTGGAGGGCGATCAGACCCGTGACCAAGGCCAGCAGGGGGATCAGGGCAACCAGTTGTGGCCAGATGCCGCGCTCATCGTCACCGCCACTCAGCAGAGCGCTGCCGCCGGCGACCGCCACGGGAGCCAAGACGGGTGCGTGCACGGAACGGTATTGGTCCAGGGCCTGCATGCGGGCCACACGCAGACGTTCGCTGATGTCGTGGGGCAGGTCCTGGGTAGACGCGTCCAGACGGGCCGCCAGGCGGCGACCAAAACGATCCGCGGAGGATGGCTTGTTGTCTATGGACATCGACTTGATCATAGTTGTATTCCCTTGGCCCGTAATGCCTTGTTCAGAGCCTGGATTGCACGGGAGCAGTGCGTTTTGACGCTGCCTTCCGAGCACCCCATGGCCGCGGCGGTCTCCGCCACGTCCAGTTCCTCCCAGTAACGCATCAGGAAGGCTTCCCGTTGACGCGGGGGGAGTTCCTGGATTTCCAGCTCGATTTCACGCAGGATCTGTGCCCGCTGGGTCGTGCTCTCTGCGCTTTCGACCTGGGTGGAGGCGTCAGAACTGTCGAGATTTTCCAACAAATTGAAGTCGCCGTCTTCACCTTCGGACTCAAAGTCGCTGAGGTTGGAGAAGAGGGCGTTGCGGGTTTTTTGCCGCCGGAACCAGTCCAGCGTGGTGTTGGACAGGATGCGCTGGAAGAGCATGGGCAGCTCTTCGGGGGGCTTGTGGCTGTAGTGCTCGACCAGCTTCATCATGCTGTCCTGCACGATGTCCAGCGCGGCTTCGTCATTGCGGACGTGGTAGACCGAGCGCTTGAAGGCGCGCTTTTCCACGCTTTTGAGGAAGTCGGACAGTTCTTGTTCGGTGGCCAAGGGCGTGGGCAGCAGGAGCGCGGTATGTCTCGTGGCAGGCTGATGGGCAGCCGCTCTGGGCGCGATTATGGCAGTCAGGGCCGGTTTTTTTCCGGTTTCGGGGGGCAAATCCGTATGCTGCAGTGCGATAATGTCGGCTGCCCATCAAAAAGCAAACGGGTCACGGTCCGGCGCGGCTATCCATGGCGCCCATGGCCTTGACCTCAAGTCCCGACACAACGCCACAAGCGTTTGAGTAGGGGCACCCTAGGTTTTTCGTCAGAGAAATTCACAAAGGTTGATCATGGAAATTTCCAAAGCTGAAATCACTTCGGCAGCTGCCGCGTCTGCGGCCGGCTCGGCCGAAGAACTGCGCGGTGCCGAGATTCTCGTCAAGGCCCTGCAGGCCGAGGGCGTGAAATACGTCTGGGGTTATCCCGGCGGTGCCGTTCTCCACATTTACGACGCCTTCTACAAGCAGGACACCATCCAGCACATTCTGGTGCGCCACGAGCAGGCTGCCGTGCATGCCGCCGATGGCTATGCGCGTGCGACCGGCGATGTCGGCGTCTCGCTGGTGACCTCAGGCCCGGGCGTGACCAATGCCGTGACCGGCATTGCCACGGCCTATATGGACAGCATTCCGAT
>CAUPRZ010000134.1:0-6384 GCA_963513855.1 uncultured Hylemonella sp. | reverse complement strand
CCAATCGAGGCAAGCCATCGGCACGCTTTCTGCTTCTTCCCCTGCGTCTTCTCCACGAAAGGAAGCGTTATGGAACAGAAAACGGTGGTACTGGTCCAGGAATCCTGGAGCAAGGTGGTGCCTATTGCGGGCGTGGCGGGCAGCCTTTTCTACAAAAACCTTTTCGAGGCCGACCCCAGCCTGCAGAAGTTGTTCAAGGGTGATATGGAGCAGCAGGCGGCCAAGCTGATGCAGATGATCACGGCCGCCGTGGGCAAACTGAATGACCTGGACACTCTGGTGCCCATCCTCCAGCAGCTGGGCCAGCGCCACACGGGGTATGGGGTGCAGACAGCCCACTACGACACGGTTGGCGCCGCCCTGCTCAAGACCCTGGAGCAGGGCCTGGGCGCTGCCTTCACGCCGGACGTCAAGCAGGCCTGGGCCCAGGTGTATGGCGTGATGACCAGCGTGATGACGGCGCCCGCCAAGAGCTGAGAGCGGCAGCGCCGGCACCCGCCCTGCTCTGGGGCGGTGGCGGTTTGCTGCCCTTTCCCGGGGCATGAACGCCCGGCCGCGTTGTCCATCGTCTGAATCCGGCGCGGCGATACGCCTGCCTGTCGGCCCTCCGGGCCAGACCCCACGTGACATCCAGGACATCCTGCGCACAAGTTCACGCTTGAAGGCGCCGTTCCCTGGGCTGACGCCTTGAGGCAACGTGGATTCGGTAGACTAGCTGGCCGCTGCGGTGCGCCCTCTCGGGTGTCCGTGATGCAGACGGCATGAAGGGGAGCCTGTATGGAGTGGACCGCATGTCGATGAACCTCAGCGTCTGTATTGCAACCTATCGTCGTGCGGATCAACTGCGCGCCTTGCTCGGAGATCTGGCGCAGCAGACGCTGATGCCCGATGAGGTGGTGATCGTGGACAACGACGCGACCGGGAGCGCCAAGCCCGTCGTCGATGCGTTTGAAGCCGCGGGCAGCCCGTTCAAGCTGGTCTATGCGATCCAGCCTGAACGCGGTATCTCGATCACGCGCAACGTCACGGTGCATCGTTCCAGCGGCCAGTGGCTGGCTTTTGTGGATGACGACGAGCGCGCTCCGCCCGAGTGGCTCGAACGCCTGATGCAGGCCGCGCAGGCGCACGGCGCCCAGGGCGTGCTGGCGCCGGTGGAGCCTCAGGTGCCCGCAGACGCGCCGGCCTGGATCCGCCGCGGCAAGTTTTACGACTGGCACCATCTGGCCACGGGTGAGCTGGTGCCGGCCAGCCATCTGCGTTTCGGCAACGCGCTGCTGGCCGGTGCCCCCCTGCGGGCGCTGCCTGGCCCCTTTGACCCGGCCTTCGGCCTGTCCACGGGGGAAGACGGCGAGATGCTCATGCGCCTGATCGAGCGGGGGGCCAAGGTCATCTGGTGCGACGAGGCGCCGGTCTTCGAACCCGTGGAGCCCAAGCGCCTGTCCATGCGCTGGCTGCTGCAGCGGGCCTACAGCGGAGGCCAGCATTTCGGCCGCCTGGTGATCACCGGCCGTTTCGGTCATCGTCATCCGCTGCGCGTGTTCATCGAAGGCCTGCGCTGGGTGCTGCAACTCGGCGGCGCGCTGCTGCTGGCCCTGCTCAGCTGGCCGTTTGGCCGGCATCGCGCGGTCCCCTGGCTGATCAAGGCCTGGGCCAATGGCGGCAAGCTGTCGGCCTTTTTCGGTGCGCGTTATGGCGAGTACGCCTGATATGGGCGCGGCGAAACAAACCGTGGTGGTCCTTGGTGCCGGCGGTTTTGTCGGCCGGCGTGTGGTGGATGCGCTCGCCGCCACGGACTGGGCCGAGCCCGTGGCCGTGGCCCGTCGTATCGCTGCCGTGTCCCTGCATCCTGCCGCGCGCAAGGTGGCGCTGGATGCCGGTGACGAAAACGCCCTGGCGTCGGTACTCACTGGCGCGGCGGGTGTGGTGAACTGCATCGCCGGTGAACCCGCGGCCATCGTGCAGACGGGCCGCGCCCTGCTGACAGTGGCCGCGCGGATGCCAGTAGCTCCGCGTGTTGTGTACCTCAGCAGTCGGGCCGCTTATGGTGGGGTGGCCGGGACCGTGGATGAGGACAGTCCGCTGCGCGACGACTACAGCGACTACGGCACGGCCAAGGCCCGTGTCGACCAGCTGGCTGCGGAGCAGCCCTTTGCCGTGCGCCTGCGGCCCGGCATCGTCTATGGCCCGGGCAGCCCCTGGTGGACCGATCGCATCGCGCGCCTGCTGGTGGCACGCCGTCTCGGGGATCTGGGCGAGGCCGGCAGCGGCTATTGCAACCTCGTGCATGTAGACGACGTGGTGGTCGCCATCCTGGCCGCGCTGCGCACGCCCGCGGCCGCGGGACGCGCCTTTAACCTGGGCAGCCCGGTGGCGCCGACCTGGAATGAATATTTCGCGCACTACGCCCACGCGCTCGGTGCCGAGCCTGTGCGGCGCATCGGCCCCGCGCGTCTACAACTGGAGCTGCGTCTGCTGGGCCCGGTGCTCAAGGTGCGCGAACGTCTCACCGGCAACGATGCCGTGCCGGCCCTGCGGCCCTGGCTGACGGACCTGTGCGGGCTGGCTGTGCGCATGCGTGTCGAACGGGCGCAGCAGGTGCTGGGCCTGCGCTGGAAACCGCTGGACCAGGGGCTGGCTGAATGTGCCGAGTGGTTCCTGGCGGGTCACCGGACCGGCGCCGTCTGAGCGCGCCTATTGCGCGCCAGGCATGGGCATCAGCTGGGTGTTGAAGCTCGTGGTGAGCTTGTAGCTGGCCGTCTCCGGCGTAGCGTTGTGGATGGCGAGCACCAGCTCGTTGTTGTGCAGGCAGAAATCGTTGGGCAGGCGTGACTCGCGGTTTGCTTCAATGGCTGCAGCCAGTTCGGCCACGCCCCGACAGAACTGCATGCGGTTGGCCTTGCGCGAGAGCTGGCGCGTGCCTTCGATCTCCACCAGTGGTACTTTGCGCGGCCATGGCGACAGGAACATCTTGCGCCGGATGGTCATCATGCGTTGCAGGCGCACAGGCGTGCGGTAGTCCCAGCAGTCCTTGATGGACAGCACGCCGTCTTCGCCGATGATGCGCAGGCTGTGGTCACGCGGCGCCATGATGCCGCAGGTCAGCCGCGCCACCACGCCGCTGGCGAACTCGATGCTGGCCACCGTGTAGTCGGCCGTGATGCGCTCCAGAGTTTCACCCGGCACCTTGTCCGGCACCAGCACCGTGGCGAATGAGGTGACACGGGTTGCCGGCCCGAAAAATGCGGTCAGCCAGGGGACGTAGTAACCCGCGTGCTCCAGCGTGCAGCCCACCTCGAACTCGTCCTTGTAGGGCCAGGGTCGGCCCGAGTCGCTGAGCCATTTGCGGAAAGGCATCTGGTGCACCGGCCCATCGTCCATTTCGGCATAGACCACGCGCACCTGGCCGACAGTGTTTTGCCGCAGGGCCTTCCAGAGCGTCTGAGCCGATTCACCCAGGATGCTGCCGGGCGCGCTGGCGATGCGCAGGCCGCGCTGGTTGGCCAGGGCCGTGAGTTCCTTGGCGTGGGCGATGTTCATCGCCAGCGGCTTCTCCGAATACACGCTTTTGCCGGCTTCCAGACAACGCTTGGAGACTTCGTAGTGGCTGTCCGGGTTGGTCAGGTTGAGGATGAGGCCGATCGAGGGATCGGACAGGATGGCGTCGAGGTCAGGCCGGGCGCAGCTCAGCTTGTGGAAGGCGCAGAACTCCTGCAGACGCACGGCATCGATGTCGGTGACAGCAACCAGTTCCAGATTCGGATGTATGCCCAGGGACTGCATGTAAAAGTCCGCCACGAACCCGCAGCCGACGATGGCGATACGCATCGAAACTCCCTCTGGATTGATAGACGACGTGAAACTCAACAGTGTGCCGGCCTGTTGTCAGGCGCAAACCATTCTAGTGGACGGGTCTGTTGGTCCGGCTGGTCTATCGATGACGTTTCACTCGTGATTGATCCTGAATTTGATCTATACGCCATTGGCGCATAGAATGACAGGCCATGGAGTTTATCGAGACGCCGACGTTCACGCGCCTGGTCACGGAATTGCTGACCGACGATGAATACCGGGACATGCAGAACGTCTTGGCCGAAGACCCCGAGCGGGGCGTTCTTATCAAGGGTGGCGGTGGCATCCGCAAGTTGCGGCATGCCGTGCAGGGGCGTGGGAAAAGTGGCGGGGTGCGCGCTATCTATTACTGGGTCAAGGACGACCACCTGATCTACATGCTGGTGGTCTACCCCAAGTCAAGCAAGGACAACCTGACGCAGAAGGAAGTGGCCGTCCTGCGGGAACTGGTCAAGGAGTTATGACATGGACAAGACACTGTTTGAGGACCTCAAGAAGAGCCTGCAGGAAGCGGGCGCCATCGCCAAGGGCAAGGCATCGGCCTCCCGCCGAATGGAAGTCAAGACTCCCGATGCCAAGGCGATACGTGAACAGATCGGCCTGTCGCAGGGGGAGTTCGCCCGGCTCATGCATGTGAGCGTCAAGACCTTGCAGAACTGGGAGCAGCACCGGCGCAACCCCACCGGCCCGGCTGCCGCGCTGCTCAAGATCATGTCGACGGCGCCCGAGGTGGCGCTGAAGTCACTGCATGTGTGAGCTGTTATGTTGGACCTTGTTCTAGTTCCTCTCGGCATGGCAGGTTTGGCGGTCGCGATGCTGGGCTTGGCGTGGAGTGCGCTCGGTGAATATCGAAAACTCTTCCGGACCAATCCTAGGTTGCTGATGAGCTTTGAAGTGTTCACTGTTGTGGCCGACATGGGTGGGCCTGGTTATGTCGCTGCGACACTGGCCTTCTGCGGTCTCTGGCTACTCATGCTCGCGACCCTCCTTGGGATGGTTGTGATTCACGGACTTCTCACGTGAAGCCGTGTGGTTTGAGGTGTCGATGAAGCTTCCTAAGATCAACACGAGGGCTTTAGTCCTCTGGCTTGTGCTCTGCGCGGCAGGCGGTTCATTGCTTGGTTGGCTAACCGGCATGCCGTTCTGGGGTGGTGCGGTGCTTGTCGCCTTCGCTTTTGTCATCAATGGCGTTGTTGCGGAAGTTGAAGACCGAGCGCCTGGCGGCTTTCTCAACCCTTCGGACAAGGCGGTCGTCAGGGATGAAGGCGAGAAGGACTAAGCTGGCAGATCTTCACCAGCCTTTCTGAGGAAGAGAGCACCTCTCGCCCCACCCTAGGGCATGGCACGGAATCTGCACTCTCCCGGGGCATGAACGCCCCGGAATCCCCTGTCACTGGCCTTGCTGCGCCGCCGCATTCCCCGGCCGCCGTGCAGTCCATCGTCAAGATCCGGCGTGACTACAACTCCTGGGTGGCGCGCGAGACCATGGAGGACTACGCGCTGCGTTACACGCCGCAGCGTTTCCGCAAGTGGAGCGAATGGCGGGTGGCCAACACGGCCTTTGGTGCGGCCTCCTTCCTCATCCTGGAGGCGGTGGGTGCCACGCTGCTGGTGCAGTACGGCTGGGCCAATGCCTTCTGGGCCATCCTGGCCACGGGGCTCATCATCTTCCTCGCGGGCTGGCCCATCAGCGTCTATGCCGCGCGCTACGGCGTGGACATGGACCTGCTCACGCGCGGCGCAGGTTTTGGCTACATCGGTTCCACCATCACCTCGCTGATCTACGCCAGCTTCACCTTCATCTTTTTTGCGCTCGAGGCCGCCGTCATGGCCTATGCGCTGGAGTTGGCGCTGGACATTCCGCCGCGCTGGGGTTACCTCATCTGCGCGCTGGTGGTCATCCCCCTGGTCACGCACGGGGTCTCGGCCATCAGCCGGCTGCAGGTCTGGACCCAGCCGCTGTGGCTGCTCATGCTGGTCGTGCCTTTTGCCTATGTGCTGGCCCTGGACCCGGATGCGTTTTCGGGCGTGACGCACTACAAAGGGGAGAAAGGCGCGTCTTCTGACTTCGCCTTGCCCCTCTTTGGTGCTGCCTTGACGGTGGGCATCGCCCTCATCACCCAGATGGGCGAGCAGGCCGACTACCTGCGTTTCATGCCGGCCCGCACGGAAGCGAACCGCAAGCGCTGGTGGTTTGGTGTCATGGCCGGTGGCCCGGGCTGGGTGCTGCTGGGGGTGGTCAAGATGCTGGGCGGGGCCCTGCTGGCCTACCTGGCCATCACGCATGCCGTGCCGGTGGAGCGCGCGGTGGACCCGAACCAGATGTACCTGGCCGCCTACGAATACGTCTTCCCCAACTACGGCTGGGCCGTGGCGGCCACCGCCTTGTTTGTGGTGATCTCGCAGCTCAAGATCAACGTCACCAACGCCTACGCGGGTTCGCTGGCCTGGAGCAATTTCTTTTCGCGCCTCACGCACAGCCACCCAGGGCGGGTGGTGTGGGTGGTGTTCAACACGCTCATCGCCTTCATGCTG
>CAUPRZ010000133.1:0-6453 GCA_963513855.1 uncultured Hylemonella sp. | reverse complement strand
CGGGCCAGCGGGTACTTCACCGAAAACCGTGCTGCAGATGTTCAGCGGGCCGCGTGTGGTGTCGCCCCCCATGAGGGTGCAGCTGTGCGCATCGGCCAGCGCGAACAGGCCGCGTGCCAAGCCCGCGAGCCAGGCCTCGTCGGCGCGCGGCAGGGACAGGGCCAGTGTGAAGGCCAGGGGGCGTGCGCCGCAGGCGGCCAGGTCGCTCAGATTCACCGCCAGGGCCTTGTGGCCCAGGGCCTCGGGGTCCACATCGGGAAAGAAGTGGTGGCCTTCGACCAGCATGTCGCTGGAGATGGCGACTTGCATGCCGGGGGCAGGCCGCAGCAGGGCACAGTCGTCGCCGATGCCCAGGGCCACGGCGGGGTTGGCGCTGCTGCCGGGGCGCTGGAAATAGCGCCGGATCAGCTCGAACTCACCCATGCCGCTGCGGCTCCGCGACGGGCGTGTCGCGCGGCGGCCAGAAGATACTCAGCGGCGTCTGGCGCACGCGGGCGCGGATGGCCTGGTACAGGCGCGCACGGTCCAGGCCCGTGACGTTGTGCGCGCGCAGGGCCAGACGGAAGGCGAAGAAAAAACTCACCGCCACATTGAGCACACCCACCAGCAGGATGGAGAGCACACACCACCAGAACAGGGGCAGCTTCAGCACGTCCGGCCCCAGGGTGACGGCGGCGGCGCTCAGCTGGCCGGCCGAGAGCGTGACGTGGCGCACGTCCAGCCCCAGGCCGAAAAAGGCCGCGAAAGCCGGCACCAGGCCCAGCATGAACCCCAGCGAGACATTGGCCGCCAGGCCCGAGATGTTGTGGCGCAGCCAGGTGGCCCAGCGGTCGGCGCGGGCTTCGCCGAGCAGGACGGTGACCCGCGGGTGGTAACGCAGGGCCGAGTCCAGGCGTTGCAGCACAAACCAGTTTTCGGTCCAGCCCGCGATGATGCTGGAGGCGAAAAGCAGCAGGCCGGTGAAGGCCGCGAAAAACAGCGTGGGGCCGAAGAGCGTGAGCGAGTGCAGCACGTGTTCGGCCTTCTCAAGGCTCAGCGGTGCCTGGCCCGCGATCAACCAGTAGCCGCCGCACAGCAGCAGCACGCAAGGGACCACCAGGGCTAGGTTGCCGATCACGGCTGCCACCTGGGAGCGCACGAGGTGACTGACCTCGTCGACGAAGTCCTCGACCGCGCTGGCGGCCTGCAGGTCCTTGAGCTTGGCCGCCATGGCGGGTGCCGTCATCGCGGGCTGTTTGGTGGCGACCGTCCAGTGCAGCAGCTGCACGAGCACAAAACACAGGGCGTAATTCACCCCGGCGGCAAAGCCGTTCCAGAAGGCTGACAGGCCCAGGCCCAGCAGCGCGAATTTCATCAGCGTGGTGACCGAGATGAGCGCGCCGCCGCCTGCGGCCTTGCGCACCATGTCGGCGTATTCCGCGCGGTTGCGGGTGATGTAGTGCTCGCCGGTCTCGGCGCTGCGCTCGGCCACCTTGGCGGCCAGCAGAGAGGAGTTGCTGGCGATCAGCGCCCGCAGGCTTCGGTTGTTGTGGCCGGCCAGGGTGAGCTGGGCCAGCAGCTTGCCGGTGCCTACAGCGTCGGCGGCCAGCAGGGCGTCGAGCAGCAGGCGGCAGCGCAGCACCCGGGCACGCAGCTCGCGCAGGCGGAACACCACGTCCACCGAGATGCCATGTTCGTCCAGGTGGGTGTAGACGCTGGCGGCGGCCAGGCGGCAGGCCTCCAGCTGGCTCTTGAAGGTCTGCACAGCAGCCTCAAGGGCCGCCGCATTCAGCGGGCGCTGGTTCAGGGTGCGGCGCAGGGTTTCGAAATGGACCAGCAGCTCACGGAAGGCCTGCAGCTGCTGCGTGCTGTTGCCCATGCGCAGGCGCAGCTCGGGGGCGTAGCCGATGGCGCAGATCTGGCTCACGCAGCAGGCGATGGATTCTTCCAGCGCCGTGCGCCAGAGGCGGGAGCCGGTGGCGCCCAGGCCCAGGGCCGCAGCCAGGCGCTGTTCGGTTTCCTCGTCCAGACGGCCCAGCCAGGCGGCGTCGAAGTCGTGCGGGAACAGCAGGCTGTAAAGCTCGGAGGCGTCGCGGGTCTGGGGCGTGGCCGGCAGCAGGTGGTGCAGCAGGCGGTTGAAAAATTCACTGAGGAAGGCCGGGCGCTGGGCGAATCCGTGGTCGGCCAGCAGGATGGTGCCGTCCACGCCGTCCAGCAGGGCCAGCCACCAGGCTTGGGCGCGTTCGCGCAGCGCGGTGTCGTTTTCCAGCCGTTCGATCAGCAGTTGCAGCCGTTCGAGGGTGGTGGCGACCGAGCTGCGGTCGCCGCGCAGCCAGTCCAGCAGGCCGAGCAGCCAGAGGTGGCGTTGCACCTGGGAGGCTGCGGGGTCGAGCGCGTCGAGCAGGCCGGGAAGATCGCGCGCGGGCATGGGGGGCGGTTTCAGTGCAGGGTGCGCGTGCCGCCGCCGGCACTCAGCGCGTCGAGCACGAACATGGGGATGTCGACGTCGAAGCGTTCACCATCCTCGGCGACAAAAAAGTAGCTGCCGTGCATGGTGCCCGTGGGCGTGCGCAGGCGCGTGCCGCTGGTGTATTCAAAGGTGGTGCCGGGCTGCAGCAGGGGCTGCTGGCCCACCACGCCCAGGCCTCGCACCTTTTCGGTGTGGCCATCGGCGTCGTTGACGTTCCAGCTGCGTGCGATCAGCTGGGCCGGCACCTCGCCGGTGTTGGTGACGCTGATGGTATAGGCGAAAACGTAGAGGCCCTGGTCTGGTGCCGACTGCTCGGGCAGGTGGCGGGGCTGGACTTCGATGAGGATCTGATACTTGGCCATACAGTCCGGCATCGTACCTGCGAAAATAGCGCCATGAGCAAAACCTACCGCATTGCCCCCTCCATCCTCTCGGCCGATTTCGCCCGTCTGGGCGAGGAGGTGCGCAACGTCATCGCCGCCGGCGCTGACTGGATCCATTTCGACGTGATGGACAACCATTACGTGCCCAACCTGACCTTCGGCCCCATGGTCTGCCAGGCCCTCAAGCCGCACGCCAAGACGGCCGACGGCCAGGCCGTGCCCATCGACGTGCACCTGATGGTGCAGCCCGTGGACGCGCTGGCGGCCGCCTTTGCCCAGGCCGGTGCCGACCTGGTCAGCTTCCATCCCGACGCCTCCGGCCATGTGCACCGCAGCGTGCAGGCCATCAAGGCCGCGGGTTGCCAGGCCGGCCTGGTGTTCAACCCGGCCGCGCCGCTGGACGTGCTGGACTGGGTGATCGAGGACATTGACCTCATCCTCATCATGAGCGTGAACCCGGGTTTCGGCGGCCAGAGTTTCATCGACTCGGCCCTGCGCAAGGTGGAAGCCGCGCGCAAACGTATCGAGGCCTCGGGCAAGGACATCCGGCTGGAGGTGGATGGCGGCATCAAGACCGACAACATCCGCCGGGTGGCCGATGCGGGCGCCGACACCTTTGTGGCGGGCAGCGCCATCTTCGGCAAGCCCGATTACCGCGCCGTGATCCAGTCCATGCGCCAGGCCCTGGCCTGAGCTGTGACACACCGGCCCGCCAGCTGCCTGTCTCAACCTTGAAGCCACTGTTTGCATGGGTGCCGAATCCGCCATGAACCGCAGCCAGCCCGGGGGTGGGCAGCAGGTGTACCGCTGGGTCCGGCTGGCGCTGTACACGGTGTTGCTGGTGGTGGGCCTGATGGCCTGGTGGCAGACCCGGCAGCAGCAGCGCTCGGAGGGCGTGCGCGAGGCCGATGCCGAGATCATCCGCGTGGCTGCCGCGCAGGGCACCCAGATCCAGCGCATGCTCATGCTGCTGACGCGCCTGCAGACCGGTGCGGGTGTGGCCGAGGAAAACGTTAATGCCCTGGCCGAGACGGTGGCGCAGACCCAGACCTATGCCAGCCAGCTCGATGAGCTGCTGAGCCGCCAGGGCGTGTGGCAGCAGTCCGAGCGTGTGCAACTGCGCCAGATCATTTTCGAGTGGCAGGAGCGGCGCGAGCGCGTCTGGTACCGGGCCCAGGCCCTGCTCTGGCTGGTGGACCGTGCGAACGCCGACAAGCGCCTGACATCGATCCAGTTCCTGCAGACCGAGCTGGAATCCTTCTGGCTGACCACGCAGAGCCTGGTGGACGAGCTGCAGCTGGCGGCGCAGCAGCGCGCGCGCGATACCTTGCGTGGCCTGCAGATCTCCGTCCTGGTCACGGGCGGCCTGCTCTTGCTGCTGTTGCTGGGGGTGGCCGAGCCGCTGGTGCGTTTTGTGCGGCGCCAGAGCGAGGACTTGATGCGCCAGTCGGCCGAGGTGCAGCGCCTGGCCCTGGTGGCCGAGCGCACCTCCAACTGGGTGGCCGTGGTGGACCGTGAGCGCCGGGTGCTCTGGTGCAACGACGCCTTCCTGCGCGGCAAGGGCCGCACGCGCGAGCAGGTGCTGGGCCAGCACTCGGCCCTGCTGCGGATCAACGAGCACAACGAGGCCGAGGAAATGGCTCGTCTGCTGGCCGAGCTGGACATGGGCCTGCCCGTGCGGGTCGAGCTCATGCACCGTGGCCGCGATGGCCAGGAGGTCTGGCTCGACGTCGACTACCAGCCCATCCACGACGAGATGGGTTTTCTGCAGGGTTTCACCGTCGTCGCCAGCGACATCACCGACGGCAAGAACCAGCGCGTGCGCATGCGCACCCTGCTCGACGCCCTGCCGGTGGGTGTGGTGTTGCAGGACATCGACGGCAAGGTGATGGAGAGCAATGCCGCGGCGGCTGACATGCTGGGCCTGCCCAGCACTGACCTGACCGGTCGCGAGGGCCTGGCGCGTGAAGGCATCGCGGTACGGGACGACCTCTCGCCCTATCCGGCCAGTGAGCGTCCCAGTGTGCGCACCCTGCGCACCGGCCAGGGCCTGCGCGGTGAATCCATCGGCCTGATGATGCCCGACGGCGTCCTGCGCTGGTTGCTGGTCAACACCCAGCCGCTGCGCGACGCGGCGGGTCACATGACCGGGGTGGTGTCGAGCACCGTGGACGTGACGCAGCAGCGTGACCAGCAGCAGTTGCTGACGCTGGCCATCGAGAGTGCTTCGCTGGGGGTCTGGCACTGGGACATTACCAGCGGCAAGATGGACGTGAACGACCGCCTCTACGCCCTCTTCGGCTACGCGCCGGGTGAACTGGTGCTGAATTCGGACATCTTCTACAGCCTGATCCATGCCGACGACCGCGAGGGCTGGCAGTGGGCCATTCGGACCAATCTGCGCGACTCGCACCAGCCCCTGCACTGGGAGGTGCGCCTGCGCCACGGCAGCGGACGCTGGATGTGGACGCTGTTCAGCGGCACCGTGGTGGCGCGCGACGGTAACGGCCGCGCCCTGCGCATGGCCGGTATCTGCTACGACATCAACGCGCAGAAGGAGCTGGAGGAGCAGTTGCGCCAGAGTGCGCGTACCGACAGCCTCACGCGTCTGCCCAATCGCGTGGAGCTGCTGCACCGCATTGATGCTTCGCTGCAGCGCGCCCGGCGGGAATCGGGCTACTGCTTTGCCGTGCTTTTCATGGACTTTGACCGGTTCAAACAGGTCAACGACACCCTGGGCCATTCGGTGGGCGACGAACTGCTGCGCCAGATCGCCGCGCGGCTGGAGGACAGTCTGCGCCCCGGTGACGCTTTTGTGCAGACCAGTGACTTCAGCCAGATGGCCGCGCGCATCGGCGGCGACGAGTTTGTGGTGCTGCTGGACAACATCCGCGGCGACCTCGATGCCCAGGTGGTGGCGACGCGCCTGCTCGAAGTGCTGGCCGAGCCTTACCAGATCGGGCCGCACCGCGTCAGTTCCACGGCCAGCATCGGCATCGTGACGACGGCACACATGGCCGAGGATCCTGACAGCGTGCTGCGCGACGCCGACATTGCCATGTACGAGGCCAAGCGCCAGGGGCGCGGGCGCTACGAGATGTTCGAGCCTTCCATGCGCAAGCGCGTGCACGACGACGTGGAGCTTGAGAACGACCTGCGCCAGGCGCTGGACAAGGGCGAGATCTACGTGGTCTACCAGCCCATGATCGATCTGGCCAGCGGGCGCCTGGTGGGGGTGGAGGCACTGGCGCGTTGGTTGCACCCGCAGCGCGGGCCGGTGTCGCCGCTGACCTTCATCCCGGTGGCCGAGGCCACGGGCCTGATCGGGCGCCTGGGCGAGTTTGTGCTCAAGACCGCCTGCCATGAGCTGGTGCGCCTGCGTGCCCTGCTGGGCGCCCGCGCACCCGAGGCCGTGTCGGTCAACCTCTCACGTGCCCAGCTGCGCCAGCCCGGTTTTGCGGCCAAGCTGTCGGAGCTGCTCTACGGCAGCGGCCTGGCACCCGCTGCCCTGATGCTGGAGGTGACCGAAAGCCTGGCCGCGCAGGACGAGGGTGTGCAGGGCATCCTGCGCGAGATCCGGGCGCTGGGTGTCTCCCTCTCGCTCGACGATTTCGGCACCGG
>CAUPRZ010000132.1:0-6506 GCA_963513855.1 uncultured Hylemonella sp. | reverse complement strand
CTGGCCGAGACCGGCATGCTCAGCATCGCGCCCAGCACCTACAGCAAGTTGCCTTATGACCCGGTCAAGGACTTTGCGCCCGTGAGCCAGATCGTGGGCGCCGATTTTGCGTTGCTGGTCAACCCGCAGAAAGTGCCGGCAAAAGACGCCCGGGAGTTCATGGCCTGGGCGCAGCAGCAGAAGGGCCTGTTCATGGCCACTTTCGGCGCGGGCACCCTGGGCCACTTCGGCGCCTTCAAGCTGGGCGACGTGGTGAAGGTCAAACCCGAGGCCGTGCACTACAAGACCACGGCCGACGCGCTGGGCGGCCTTTACAGCGGGGACGTCCATGGTGTCTTCGCCAGCGTGGGCCTGTCCGCGCCCCAGGTCAAGTCGGGCAAGCTGCTGGCCCTGGGCACCACGGGGCCGGCACGCGCTGCCGCCTTGCCGGACGTGCCTACGATGAAAGAGCAGGGTTACCCCAGCCTGGAGTTCAGTGCCTGGTTCGGCATCATGGCGCCGGCGCGCACCTCGCCCGAGATCCTGGCCCGGCTCAGCGCCGACGTGCAGAAGGCGGTGCGCGCGCCTGAGGCGCGCAGCAAGTTCGAGGAGGCCGGCTTCCGTGCCACGGGCACCACCGCCGAGGAGTTCGCGCACATCATCGCCGCCGACACCGTGGGCTGGGGCAAGGTCGTGGCGGCCACGGGCTTCAAGGCGGACTGAAACCGGGCGACATTCCGTATCCACATCGTCCCGCACCAAAAGGGGGAGAAGGCTGAAGAGGCCCGCTCCCCCTCGCTTTTTCAGGGCTTCCGGCGTAGAGTGGCCCGCGTACCCTGTGTTGCCATCCGCCACCTCACAAAGAAGAACGCCATGAACAACTTCAAAATCTCGACGCGTCTGTGGTTCCTCATCACCCTGCTCTCCGTGATGCTGGCCGTGATCGGTTTCCTGGGCCTGTACGCCACCAGCCAGGCCAACGAGGGCATGCGCACCACCTTCGAGGACCGCACGGTGCCGCTCAAGCAGCTGTCTGACATCAACTACCTGCTCAACCGCAACCGCATCCTGGTGATGGACATGCTGCTCAACACCGACGCGGCCAATGTGCAGCGGCGCAGCAAGGAGATCCAGGACAACTCCGCCAAACGGCTGGAGATCTGGAAGGAGTACATGTCTACCAAGCTGACGGTCGAGGAGGAGAAACTGGCCAAGGCCTTTGACGAACGCGTCACCGACTACACCCGCAACGGCGTGGTGCCCGTGACCACCGCCATGCAAGCCGGCAATATGGAAGCCGCCGACAAGGCCTACCGAGAGGGACTCAGCCCCAAGGCCCCAGCCGTTCAAGATGCTGTGTCGGCCCTGGTGAAGCTGCAGATCGACGTGGCACAGGAGGAGTACAACAGCGCCGTCTCGCGTTACCAGAGCATGCGCACCCTCTCCATCCTGGCCATCGTGCTGGGCATCGCCGCATCCGTGATCTTCGGTTTTTTCCTGATCCGCAACATCTCGGCGGCCCTGCAGCACGCCGTTGATGTCTCCAGCGCCGTCTCCAATGGGGACCTGACCACCAGCATCCACCTGGAGGGCAAAGACGAGGTCTCCCAGGTGCTCAGCAGCCTGGCCGCCATGCAGGGCAATCTGGCGGGCATTGTGTCCCGCGTGCGCCATGGCTCGGACGCCGTGTCCACGGCCAGCGCTGAGATCGCCCAGGGCAACCAGGACCTGAGTTCACGCACCGAGAACCAGGCCAGTGCGCTGGAGGAAACGGCCGCATCCATGGAGGAGCTGTCCTCCACCGTCAAACAGAACGCCGACAACGCGCGCCAGGCCAACCAGCTGGCCCAGAGCGCCTCCACCGTGGCGGTGCAGGGCGGCGAGGTCGTGGCTCAGGTGGTCGACACCATGCACGGCATCAGCGCCTCGAGCAAGAAGATCGCCGACATCATCAGCGTGATCGACGGCATCGCCTTCCAGACCAACATCCTCGCCTTGAACGCCGCGGTCGAAGCGGCCCGTGCCGGTGAGCAGGGCCGGGGCTTCGCCGTGGTGGCCAGCGAGGTGCGCAGCCTGGCCGGGCGCAGCGCCGAGGCCGCCAAGGAGATCAAGACCCTGATCACCGACAGCGTGAGCCGGGTGGAGCAAGGCAGTGCCCAGGTGGAACAGGCCGGCGCCACGATGAGCGAGGTGGTGTCCAGCATCCGGCGCGTGACCGACATCATGGGCGAAATCAGCGCCGCCAGCACCGAGCAGAGCCAGGGTGTGGCGCAGATCGGCGAGGCCGTGCAGCAGATGGACCAGGTCACGCAGCAGAACGCGGCCCTGGTGGAGGAAATGGCCGCGGCGGCCAGCAGCCTGCGCGGTCAGGCGCAGGAGCTGGTGCAGGTGGTCTCGGTGTTCCGCGTGGGCGAGGGCCAGGCCGCGCCAGCCCCCCGGGTTGCAGCCCCCGCCCCACAGGCGCCCCGAGCACCCGCCGCCGCGCCGGCCCTGCGCAAGCCGGCCCCTGCTGCGGCCGCCCCGGCGCGCCTGCCCGCGAAAGCGGGGGGACCGGTCAAACCGGCAGCGCCCGCGCCCACCCCCAAGGGTGGGGACGACGACTGGGAGTCGTTTTAAGGCCCCCAGCGCCGACGTAGTCTGAACCCGCTGCCCAGCAGCCAGGGCAGGCTGCCCAGCAAGCCCCAGAGCAGGCGCTGCAGGGCGCGGCCGGTCTGGCCCAGGGCCCGCCAAACATCAACCCAGGCCTGCGTGAGTTGCAGCTCGCGCGCCACCACCGGCAATTGCTCGACGGCCGGTGCCGGTACCCATTCGAAACACAGCGGCGCCGGGTCCAGGGATTCAAACACCAGATGCCGGCCGGCGCGCACCGCCAGCTGCTCGCCCGCCTTCAGGCAGTGATCGCCGGCCTCGTTGCGGTGGCCAGGGGAAAAGAGATTCAGCGTGGCCCAGGCACGGCCGCGTGTGATGCGCAGCAGGCCGTCGGTGCGTGGGTACAGGCTCAGCGCCTGGCCCGGGGCCAGTTGCCAGCTGCCGGCGGCACGGCCGGCCTCCGGGGATTGTTGCAGTTTGGACTCCAGTGTTGCGACCATGGCAAACTCCAGATTCTTGGTGTTCGGCACTGAATGATCAGCAAATCCCCTTGCCCCGTCTATTGAAATCGCGTTAGGCTATTGATTCCGATAACGTATCAATCTAGCCTCACCCGGTATCGCCATGGCCAGCCCCGACACCTCGCCCCGCACCCGACCCATCACCATCGGCCAGCTGCGCGCCTTTGAGGCCGTGGCCCGGCATCTGAACTTCCGCGCCGCCTCCGAAGAACTGGCGCTCACACAAAGCGCGGTGACACGGCAGATCCAGGCGCTGGAGGAAGAGGTGGGCGTGAGCCTCTTCCTGCGCCACACGCGCGCGGTCGAACTCACCACCGCCGGCGCGCAGCTGCTGCAGGCCGTGCTGCCCTCGATCGAACGCATCGACAGCGCGGTGCAGCAGATCCGCCGCAGCGCGGGGCGCAAGAGCGTGGCCATCAGCACCTGGGCGTCTTTTGCCTCCATGTGGCTGATCCCGCGGCTGGAGGCTTTCCAGAGCGCCCACCCGGACATCGACATCCGCATCGACGCCTCTGACGCGCTGGTGGACCTGGACACAGCCGACGTGGACCTGGTGCTGCGCTACACCCAGCCCGACCGGGTGCCGCCACAGGCTCTGCACCTCTTCGGCGAACAGATCACGCCCGTGGCCAGCCCCTGGCTGCTGAAAAACGGCCGTGTACTGCAGCGCGCCGAAGACCTGACGCACTACACGTTGATCGAAGCGCACGAGCCACAGCACAGCCAGGCCATGCTCTGGCTGACCTGGCGTCACTGGCTGAGTGTGCGCGGCAAGAAAAAACTCGAACCCAAGCGCTGGCTCTACTTCGGCTACGCCTACCAGATCGCGCAAGCCGCGCTGGCCGGCCAGGGGGTGGCGCTGGCGCGCATGCCACTGGTGGCCGACAGCCTGGCCACGGGTGATCTGGTCGAGGTGCTCCCGGGTTCGCGCCTGGACTCCCCCATGGCCTACTGGCTCATCGTGGCCGCGCGCAGCAGCACGCGCCCCGAAGTCCAGGCCTTCTGCGCCTGGCTCACGGCCCAGGCCGCGCTGACGCGGGCGGCCATCGGAGAAGAAAGCTGATGTTCAGGCGGCGCTGCCCACCAGCAGCGCCAGTTCGCGCCCCAGCAGGGCCGGGTCCTGCGCGTTGTGCTCCATGAGCTGGCGCAGATGGGTCATGCTGTCGAGGTCGATGTGCAGGCACTTCAGACCCAGCTGGCTGCCCTGCACACGGGAGACGGCCACATCCATGGCGATGTAGGTTGTGGGCGAGAGCTGCAGGCGCAGGCGGCCACGCACGCCCACAGGACAGGGCAGGGCGACCCCCATGTCGACCAGCGCTCCTTTGAGAGACACATCCAGCACCTGGACCTCGCGCATATAACCCGCCAGATTGAGCCGGGCCGGCGCCTGGTAGACCGAGCGCAGGAAACGGCGGTAGGCCAGCGAACGGCCCAGTACCGGAACGGCATCGATCACCTCGACGGGGTCGGGGCGGGTGGCGAATTTCTTCCAGGTCTTGAACATGGTGTGTCGCCCTTTCTCTGTTGTGCTGGTCTTCTCACGCTGTCGCAGTTGCTAGGGCTATTGTCCGGGCCGCAGGCCTCGAAACCGCAGGGAACACGAGTGAAAAAGAAGAAAAATCAAATGCTTGCGCATGCATCACGGCAGTCCATGCGCTTAGGGCCCACACTTGAGAAAGTGCATGAAGTGTGGCGTCTTCCGAGCGCAACACTCGAAAAATGGATGCTTGCGTTCAGCCCTGTGATGACCTATGAAGGAGTCTTTCGCTTCAAAAACTCACTTGGGTTTTGGGGCACCGCGCAGTTCCACGCGCACCACCAGCCCTACACCGGCCAGCACCAGCAGCAGGCCCAGCGCAGCCCATCCACCCGGCTGCTCACCCACCACCAGCACCGCCAGTACAAAGGCCACCACAGGCTCGGCCAGGGCCAGGGTCACGCCCGTGGCTGCGCTGATGTGACGCAGCGCATGGCTGAAGAGCAGATAGGCCACACCGGCCGTGAGCAGACCGACATACAACACGGCCACAAGATCAGCCGTCTGCAGCACCGGCCAGCCGCTGTCCCACCAGGCCCAGGGCAGCGCCAGCCCGGCGGCTAGGCCGAAGGCCCACAGGGTCACACGGCCCGCGGGCATATGACGCAGAAGCTCGGCATTGAGCAGGGAGTAAAGCCCCCAGGACAGGCCGGAGAGCAGGCACAGACCCAGCCCCAGCGGATCCGCCCGCAAACCCGCCGTGCCACCCAGGGACATGAGCACACCACCCGTCACGGCCACCCCCGTGCCCAGCCACCAGACGGGCGCAGGCCAGCGCCGTGTCCACAGGGCCTGCAGCAGGCCGGCCCAGACGGGGCCGCTGCCCAAAGCGACGGCGGTGCCCAGGGCCACGCCGGTCAGGCGCACGCCGGCGAAGAAGGCCAGGTTGTAGACCGCCATGCACAGGCCCGCGGCCAGCACGGGCGCCAGCGGCGGGCTCACCGAAGCGGCGGGTGTGCGGTCCAGCCGCGCATAGACCGCGAAAAAGAGCGCTGCCACGAGCAGACGCAGGGCACCGAACCAGACGGCGGGCAGCGTACCCGAAGCCAGGGCCTGTGCGGTCCCGGTGGTGCCCCAGAGCATGGCCGCCAGCAGCACCAGGGCCACGCCCAAGGAAGGATGTTTATGCATGCCGAAATTCTAGGCAGCTTCTGGGGACTGCTTTTCGGGTCCAATAGGCGCATGAACGCCCCGCACGACCCCGACGCCCGCCTGACCGAGCTGGAGATCAAGGCCAGCTACGCCGAAGACCTGCTGGAGCAGCTCAACGCCACGATCTACCGGCAACAGCAGCAGATCGACCTGCTGCTGCGCGAAGTCATGGGCCTGCGCCAGCAACTACCCGAAGGCAGCCAGCCCATGCTGCGCAGTGCCCGCGACGATCTGCCGCCGCACTACTGAACGACAAGCTCAGGTTTACAGCCCCAGATCGCTGAGGCTCGGATGATCGTCGGGTCGCCGGCCCAGGGGCCAATGGAACTTGCGCTCCTCGGGCTGGATGGGCAGGTCGTTGATGCTGGCAAAACGCCGCTGCATATAACCCAGCGTGTTGAACTCCCAGTTCTCGTTGCCGTAGGAGCGGTACCACTGCCCCGAGTCGTCGTGCCACTCGTAGGCGAAACGCACGGCAATGCGGTGGTCCGTAAAGGCCCAGAGCTCCTTGATCAACCGGTAATCAAGTTCACGCGCCCACTTGCGTTGCAGGAAACCACGCACCGCCTCGCGCCCCACCGGAAACTCGGCGCGGTTGCGCCAGCGTGTGTCCTCGGTGTAGACCTGCACGACCCGGTCCGGGTCGCGCGAGTTCCAGGCATCTTCGGCCAGGCGCGCCTTCTGCGCCGCGGTCTCGGCGCTGAAGGGCGGCAGCGGCGGTTTCG
>CAUPRZ010000131.1:0-6509 GCA_963513855.1 uncultured Hylemonella sp. | reverse complement strand
TATTCGGCGTTCACCACCCTGGCCGCGCCCTTCATGGCCTCGGCCACATTGCCCGTGGGCTTGCCGATGGCCAGCACCTTGCCGCTGTCCACCGCGCTGCGCAGGCCGGCCAGGATGCCGGCGTTGTTGAGCGCCGCACCGGCGCCTTCGTCCCACACCACGCTCAGCGCCTTGCGCGCGCTCACCGCGTGCCAGTAGGTGTCGGCCACGACGGCCACACCATCGGGGATCTGCACCACGTCGATCACACCGGCCATGCCCTTGGCCTTGCTGGCGTCAAAGCTCTTGACCGTGCCGCCGATCACCGGGCACTGCTCCAGGCTCGCGTAGACCATGCCGGGCAGCTTGACGTCGATGCCGAACTCGGCCGTGCCGTTGGTCTTGGCCGGTGTGTCCAGGCGCTTGATGCGCTTGCCCACGATCTTGAAATTCTTCGGGTCCTTGAGGGTCACCTTCTCGGGCACCGTCAATGTGGCCGCCGCCGCGGCCAGCGAACCGTAGCTGGCTTTTTTGCCGTTCGGCCCGAGCACCATGCCGTTGGCGGCTCTGAGCTTGTCACGGTCCACCGCCCACTCGTTGGCCGCGGCGGTGATCAGCATCTCGCGCACCTGGGCCCCGCCCAGGCGCAGCTTCTCCCAACCGTCGCGCACGGAGGTGGAACCGCCCGTGATCTGCGCACCCAGCAGGGCGTTGACGTAGACCGCAGCCGGCGGCGCGATGGCCACCTTGATGCTGCGGATGTCGACATCGAGTTCCTCGGCGATCAGCATGGGCATGGAGGTGTAGACCCCCTGGCCCATCTCGGAGCGTGCCGAGATCAGCGTGATGGTGTTGTCGTCGGCGATGTGCACCCAGGCATTGGGGGTGTAGACCGTGCCGGCAGCCTGCGTTTCAACGCGGGTGCCCGGCAGCACAAACCCCATGAGCAGGCCGCCGGTGGCCAGGGTGGAGGTCTTGAGGAAATCGCGACGTGACGTCTGGAGGATGGTGTTCATGATCTGTTCCTCCTTCAGGCGGCTTTGCGCATGCTGACAGCCGCATCCTTGATGGCGGCCCGGATGCGCGGATAGGTGCCACAGCGACAGATGTTGCCGCTCATGGCGGCGTCAATGTCCGCGTCGCTGGGGTTCTTGTTCTTGCTCAGCAGCGCCGCCGCGCTCATGAGCTGGCCCGACTGACAGTAGCCGCACTGCGGCACATCGTGTTTGATCCAGGCCTTCTGCAGCGCATGGCTGTTGTTCTTGGACAGGCTCTCGACCGTGGCCACCCGCTTGCCGGCCGCACTGGCCAGCGGCGTCTGGCAGGAGCGCACGGGCTGGCCGTTGAGATGCACGGTGCAGGCACCGCAGAGTGCCGCACCGCAGCCGAACTTGGTGCCTTGCAGGCCCAGTTCATCACGGATCACCCACAACAGGGGGGTGTCGGGTTCGGACCGGGCGGTGACCGCCTTGCCATTGACATTCAGGGATGTACTCATCACAAAGTCTCCTCTGGTTGGAATGACGGCCATGCACACGCCCGGCCGGTAGGCAAGATGGAGCCTAGTGAGCCGCCCGCCCGCCACCATGCGGGTAAGCCCTAGGCCAGCATCGGATCGTTGCAAATTGCGACAGCAAGGTCAGCTTCCGGACAGGGATTTACACTTGCTGCATGTCCTCCTCGATCGCCGACCTCCGCAAAAGCTACGAACGCGCCGAACTCAGCGAGGACGCTTCACACGCTGACCCGCTGCAGCAGTTCGACCGCTGGCTGCAGGAAGCCATCCAGGGCGAGCTGCCCGAACCCAATGCCATGACCCTGGCCACGGTGGGCAGCAATCTGCGACCTTCGACCCGCATCGTGCTGATCAAGGGCTACGACGCGCGCGGCATCGCCTGGTACACCAACTACGACAGCCGCAAGGGTCGTGAACTGGCCGGCAACCCTTATGCCGCCCTGCAGTTCCATTGGGTGGAGCTGGAACGGGTGGTGCGCATTGAAGGCCGGGTGGAGCAGGTGAGCGCTGAGGACAGCGATGCCTATTTCCAGAGCCGCCCGCTCGACTCCCGCATCGGCGCCTGGGCCAGCCCGCAAAGTCAGGTCATCAGCGGCCGGGGTGTGCTGGTGGCGAACGCGGCCAAATACGGCGCCCAGTTCCTGCTCAAGCCGCCGCGCCCGCCGCACTGGGGCGGCTACCGTCTGGCGCCGGATCGCTGGGAGTTCTGGCAGGGCCGACCCAGCCGCCTGCATGACAGGCTACGTTACCTGGCCGATGGCCAGGGCAACTGGACGCGTGAGCGTCTCGCGCCCTGAGCCTTAAAGCCGGCCCACCGCGTACATCACCAGCGGCAGGGTCAGCAGCGCCGCGGCGTTGGAGACGATGATGCTGGCCGTCACCAGTTCTTCGGCCACCGCATAACGCTGCGAGAACAGGAAAACGTTGGCCCCCATAGGTAGGGCCGCCGTCACGATCATGACCACCAGGGGCAGACCCGAAAGACCCATGAGCAGGCCCATGCCCGCCACCAGGGCCGGCATCAGCAGGTTCTTCACGAGAGTCAGGCCCAGCGCACCCCGCAGATGCGGACCCACCGTGGTGCCAGCCAGGGTCACGCCCACCAGCAGCAGGGCCAGCGGGCCAAAGGCATTGCCCAGCCACAACAGGGGCCGGTCCACCACCTCGGGAATCACCCAGCCCGTCTGCGCAAACAGCAGGCCGGCGATGATGGGCAGGGGCACGGGGTGGATGACGGCGTTGCGCACCGCACTCAGCACCGTGCGCCACATGGCACGGGGTTCGGTCGCCACGGCCTCACGCGCCACGGCCAGTTCCAGGATCACCGTGCCCGCGGTCAGCAGCACCACCGCGTGCAGCGACAGCAGGGCCAGCAGCACCACCAGCCCCGCCTCACCATAAGCCAGACCGATGAAGGCAATGCCGATCATCACCGTGTTGCTGAAGGTGGAGGCCAGAGCCAGCACGGCGGCACGCCGGTTGAGCCCCTGCCACAGCAGGTTCAGACCAAAGAGGATGAACACGGCCACAAAGTAGGTCGCCAGCGGCAGCAGCTCCAGCTGCTGCACATCCACCTTGCCCATGGTGCGGAACATCAGGGCCGGCGTTAGGACCAGGAAAACGAGATTGGAGAGGTCCTTGACCGAATCGGCGCGCATCCAGCGCAGGCGACCGGCCACATAACCCAGGGCCACGAGCAGCACCACGGGGACCAGGGCGGAAAAAACGGGATGGTTCATGTGGGCTCTATGCTAGTGCATGGGCTTGCATGTCAGGCAGCTCGCCGCACAGACCCGGCTGGCCACGGCGGTCAAAGCGGAAGGCAGAAAAAGAAAAAGCCCGCTCAAAAGCGGGCTTGATCACGAAACGAGGGAGGAACGCTCAGGCGCGAGCCATCCGCAACTTCCTAGAGAACTCTTGCAAAGCAGCGATGCCGCTTTCTTCAGCGCGGTGGCACCAGGCTTGCAGGTTGGCAATCAGTTGCTCACGTGACAGCGAGGTGTTGAGCCAGAGCTGACGCAATTCTTCGCGCATGGTGACCATCTTGTCCAGCACGGGCGAGGCGGCGCGGGCCTGGGCCAGCTGGGGAGCGGCGTGGGCCGGCACCTTGTCTTCGTCGCGGTGCAGCCAGCGGTCGGCGGCCTTGACCACGGCGGTGTCGACGGCACGTGCCTTGAGGGCGGCGACTTCCTGCTGGAAGGCGTGCTGCATGCCGGCGGCGTAACCCGCCATGATCTCGTAGCGGTGGGCGATCAGGGCCTCGAGGGTCTTGTCGTCGGCCACAGGCTTGATGTCGCCCAGGGCGAGCTTGGGCGGCGTCTTCTTGACCTTGGCCAGGCCCAGGGCGCTCAGCACATTGATGTAGAGCCAACCGATGTCGAACTCGTAGGGCTTGACGGACAGCTTGGCCGAGGTCGGGTAGGTGTGGTGGTTGTTGTGCAACTCTTCACCGCCAATGAGGATGCCCCAGGGCGAGATGTTGGTGCTCGAATCGGGCGCCTCGAAATTGCGGTAGCCCCAGTAGTGACCAAAGCCGTTGATGATGCCGGCGGCGGTGATCGGGATCCAGGCCATCTGCAGGGCCCAGACCGCCGCACCGGCAGCGCCGAACAGCATCAGGTTGATGATGAGCATGACGCCCACGCCCTGCCAGGAATAACGGGTGTACAGGTTGCGTTCGATCCAGTCGTCCGGTGTACCGTGGCCATAACGGGCCATGGTTTCCTTGTTCTTGGCTTCGGCGCGGTAGAGCTCGGAGCCTTCCCAGAAAACCTTCTTGATGCCATAGATCTGCGGGCTGTGCGGATCCTCAGCCTGCTCGCACTTGGCGTGGTGCTTGCGGTGGATGGCGGCCCACTCCTTGGTCACCATGCCCGTGGTCAGCCACAGCCAGAGACGGAAGAAGTGTGAGGGAATGGCGTGCAGGTCCAGCGCCCGGTGCGCCTGGTGGCGGTGCAGGAAGATGGTGACGCTGGCGATCGTGATGTGGGTCATGGCCAGGGCGGCCAGGACAACCTGCCACCAGCTCAGATCCAGCAGGCCGTGTGCAAGCCAGTCTATGGTTGCATTCAGCACAGCCCAATCAGGTAAAAACATATGGTCTCTCAACGTAGTAGATGTATAGAAAGGGGCGTGACCTGTGGTCCCACCCGTGCCCCGGATTTTAAAGGCTGCCCCTCTTTTAGGCCAGCATTTCCCAAGGTTTAGGGTGGGAAACCTTAATTCAAGTCAAATGCCTACTTTTTTTGCCAGATTGCGGCGAAAAAGCCGTCTGTTTGATGCAGATGAGGCCACAGGCGCAAATATTGACGCCCGTTGTCGCCCCCCTGGCACAGGGCTTCGGCACCGGGCACCTTGAGCTGGGTCAAGAGATCGGCGGCGGCCAGCGGCTGGAAATCCGCCTGGGCAGCCGTGAAAGCCTCGGCGATGGCCTCGTTTTCCTGCGGCAGGACGCTGCAAGTGGCATACACCAGGCGCCCGCCGGGCTTGAGCAGACGCGCCGCGCTGGCCAGGATGGCGGCCTGCTTGACCGTCATTTCTTCCACGGCCTGCAGGCTCTGGCGCCATTTCAGGTCGGGGTTGCGGCGCAGGGTGCCCAGGCCGGAGCAGGGGGCGTCGACCAGCACGCGGTCGATCTTGCCGGCCAGGCGCTTGATGCGTTCGTCGCGCTCGTGGGCAATGGCAGCCGGATGCACATTGGACAGGCCGCTGCGCTTCAGCCGGGGCTTGAGCGCCTCCAGTCGGTGCCCCGAGGTGTCGAAGGCGTAGAGCCGGCCGGTGCTGCGCATGGCCGCACCAATGGCCAGGGTCTTGCCGCCGGCACCGGCGCAGAAATCCACCACCATTTCGCCGCGATGGGCGTCCAGCAGCAGGGCCAGCAGTTGCGAGCCCTCGTCCTGCACCTCGATGGCACCCCGCGTGAACACGTCCAGCTTGTTCAGGGCTGGCTTGTCCCCGATACGCAGGCCCCAGGGTGAATAAGGGGTGGGCGCCGACTTGATGCCCGCTGCCTGCAATTCCTTCTGGATCGCTTCACGCTTGGCCAGCTGGGTGTTGACCCGCAGGTCCAGGCCGGCGCCCAGGTTCAGGCTCTCGACCAGGGGCCAGAAGCCCTTGCCCAGCTGGTCCTTGAGCGGCTGCACCAGCCATTCAGGCAGGTTGTGGCGATGCAGGTCCAGCAGCTCTTCGGGTTTGACGTGGTCGCAATGGTCCAGCCACTGCTTTTCCTGCTCGGTCAGCACGCTCTTGACGAAGTCGCGCGGGCCATAAAAACCCAGGATGGCCAGGCGCCGCTCCCGGGAGCCGCTGCCCGACAGCGCCAGCTTCTCGAACAGCAGCTTCTTGCGCAGCACGGTATAGACGGTTTCGGCCAGGGTGGCGCGCTCGCGCGGGCCCAGGCCACGGTGGTCGCGAAAAAAGCGCGAGACGATGGCGTCGGCGGGGTGATCGAATTTGAGGGTGAGCCGGACCAGTTCGGTACAGACGTCCAGCAGGGCTTGAGGGTGCATAGGTCAGAATTGTCCCATGCTTGATGAAAACCTCCCTCCACTGATCGAAACCCGTCCGGGCCTGTACCGCCATTACAAAAACCTCAACTACGAGGTGCTGGGCACCGTGCGTCACAGCGAGACGCTGGAGCCGATGACGCTCTACCGCGCGCTTTATGGCCAACGTGGTCTGTGGGTGCGGCCGGCCGCCATGTTCAATGAGGAAGTGGTCATCGAGGGCGTACGCCAACCGCGCTTTGCCTGGATGAGCGACAGCACGTCGGCCAAGCTCTGAAGCTACAGTTTCTGTAGCAAGCCCGCAATGGCACGCGGGTAGATCAGATGCTCCTGCGTGAGCACACGTGCCGCCAGCGTGTGTTCGTCGTCCTCCGCCAGCACCGGCACCACGGCCTGGTCCAGGATGGGGCCATGGTCCAGCTCGGCCGTCACCTGATGCACGGTGGCGCCGGCAAACTTGCAACCCGCCTCGATGGCACGGCGGTGCGTGTGCAGGCCTGTGAAGGCGG
>CAUPRZ010000130.1:0-6570 GCA_963513855.1 uncultured Hylemonella sp. | reverse complement strand
TGTCCTGCCGACCGGCCCGCAACCCAGTGTCAGGACGCGCGCCGCTGCTCGCGCAACATGTACAGGTACAAACTCTCGACCTTCTCGCGAGCCCAGGGCGTCTTGCGCAGGAAGGTGAGGCTGGACTTGATGCTGGGGTCCACCTGGACGCAGCGCACCGTGATCCGCTCGGCCAGACCGGGCCAGCCGTAATGCGCCACCAGGGCCGTGAGGATGGCCTCCAGCGTCAGGCCGTGCAGCGGGTTGCGCGGCTGGGCGGGTGGTGATGCGGTGGACACGGGCCCTCCTGCGGCTTCAGGCGGTGGCGGCAGCTGCCTGCGCACGCCGCTTGCAGGCCAGGGCCGCCTTGATGACGTCGCGCTCCTGCACACCATACATGCCGGCAAAATCACGCGCGCTCTTGCCGCTAGCCTCGAAGGCCTTGAACAAGGCCTCCTGGCGCGCCATCTTCTGCACACCTTCGTTCAGAACCTCGTCCAGCAGCGCGGCGATTTTTTCGTCCTGGAGCTGCACACGTTCCAGATAATCGGCACGGCTCAGGCCCGACGCCTCAAAAGCCACCGCCAGTTGGGCACGCAGCTTGGGGAGCAGATCCTCCTGGGTGCGGACCTGGCGGCGGCGGTGCAAGTCCACCACGGCCTGGAACACATGCTCGGGCGCCACGTCTTCCACGGCCGCGCCATCCAGATCGTGCCGGGCCTTGGCCGCCGCCACGCACTGCAGGTAGCGCGTGGAGCGCGCATGCACCGAGAGCGCGGCCTTGAGGCTGTCACGCTGGAACACCTCGGGGTGCCGCTCCAGCAGGTCCTGGAAAATGACGCGCTTAAGCGGCAGAAAATCGGCCCCGAAAAGATGGGGGTAAAGACCGAACAATTGCTCCAGCACCGGCAGCGCGGCCTGCTTGCGTTCGGCCGGCTTGGCCCGGGCTTCGGATTTGGCGGCAGCCGCAGCCGCAGGGGCCGCCTGCGTTTCGGTCGGGTGTTCGGTCGACGGGGAAGGGGAAGTCGTCATGGGGTTCGAATTTCGGTGAAGCCCCGATTGTCGGTCACCCGGGCCAAGCCGTCTGTACGGGTCTATCACTTGCTAGACTTGCCGCATGACCTGGCACGCCTCGCTGAAACTCGATTACACCCGCGAAGACACGCGTTGCGTGGCCCGTTACCGCCACGACGGCCCGCTGCGCATCCTGCAAAGCCTTTATCCCGAGGGGGATGGCATCTGCCACAACGTGCTGGTACACCCACCGGGTGGCCTGGTGGGCGGCGACACGCTGGACATCCAGCTCAGCGTAGGCGCCGGCGCCCACGGCCTGGTCACCACCCCCGGCGCCACCCGTTTCTACCGCAGCCCCGACGAAACAGCGCGCCAGTGGGTGCACGCCCGCATCGCAAGCGGGGCACGCCTCGAATGGCTGCCGCTCGAAGCCCTGGCCTACCGGCAATGCCGCGCCGAGAACAAGGCGGTGTTCGAACTGGCCCCGGGTGCCGAACTCATGGGCTGGGACGTCACGGCCCTGGGCCTGCCGGCCGCAGACCAGCCTTTCACCGAAGGCAGCTTTGCCCAGCACCTGGAAGTGCCCGGCGTCTGGCTGGAACAGGGTCGTATCGATGCACAGGATGCCCGCCTCATGGACGGCCCTCTGGGCATGACCGGCCCACGCTGACTGGGCACCATGTTTTTCGTCGCGGGCGATCCCATCACGCGCACGCGGCGCGAGGCCGCGCTGGAATGTGTGCGTGAACTGATCGCCGCACACGCCCTGCGTGCCACGGCCGGCGCCACCAGCCCGCATCCGCAGGTGCTGGTGGTGCGGGTGCTGGCCCCGCTGGTGGAACCGGCCATGCAGCTGCTCAAGAGCCTGCGGGCCGCTTGGCGGCAACAGCTCTGGCAGCTCGACCCTGTGCCGCCGCGCATCTGGGCCATGTAAAAGGACAACCATGAACGACGCCCAGGCCTTCATCCTGCAGCAGCCGCAACAGGCAGCGCAGCTCATCATGCTGTTTCACGGCGTGGGCTCGACCGCGCAATCCATGGCCCCGCTGGGCCTGGCCTATGCGCAGGCCTTCCCTCAGGCCATGGTGGTGGCGCTGGATTCACCCCACCCGTCTGAACTCGCGCCCGGCGGCCGGCAATGGTTCTCTGTGACCGGCATCACGGAAGACAACCGCATGGAACGCGTGGCCGCTGCCCTGCCCGCCTTCGAATACGCGGTGCGCCACTGGCAACAGCGCTCGGGCGTGGACGCGGCGGGCACAGCCCTGGTGGGTTTCTCGCAGGGCGCCATCATGGCCCTGGCCTCGACCCAGCAGGCCGAGCCCGTGGCCGCACGTGTGGTGGCCATTGCCGGGCGTTACGTGCACCTGCCCGAGTTGCCCCTGCACGCCGGCAGCACCGTGCACCTGCTGCACGGCAAGAACGATGCGGTCATGCCCTACAGCCACGCCATCGAGGCAGCGATGCGCCTCAAGGCTCTGGGCTGTGATTTCACGGCCGACGTGCTGCCCTTCATCGGGCACGAACTGCACCCGGAGCTGATGGGGCTGGCAGTGGAGAAACTGCAGGAACACATCCCGGCCCGGTTGTGGCTGCAGCCGGGCGACCCCACGCCCGAAAGCACCTGAGCCGGCCAGCTCACGGCCCCGGGGCGATCTCGTAACAGCCTCCGGGCTGACGCAGCATGCCGCGACCCAGCGTGTTGCGGCAATCCGGTGCAAACTCGATCTTGTCCACGCCGCAGCGTGGTGATGGCAAGCCCGGCGTGCCGCCCCCGACCGGCGGGTTCTTGCAGCAGAACTGCCCTGCCGAATCACACAAGGCCGACGATGTCGTGGGGAAAGAACCTGGGTCACATTGCGGGGTAGCAATCCAGCGCAAGCCCGGCAGCAGGGGCGCCGCTGCACACTGGTTCCCACCCGTCACAGGACTGGTGCCGAACTTGGCCACAGCCTGCACCGCTGTGCCGTTAAGCGTGATCGTGCAAGGCTGCGTCGCGGATGGGCAGTTGCCCTCCCAACCGAGAAAGCGGTTACCACTGCTGGAACCCGGATTGAGCGTGACTGCATAGGGCCCGAAGGCGTAGCTGCACTGGGTCAGCGGCTGGCCCGAGATCGAGGTGCCGCAAGCGATGCCGGGCGGATTGCTGGTCACCCGCCCGTCCCCCTGAATCTGGACTGTCACAGTGAACTCCCTGCGCTGGGCCAGACGCACCACCAGGGGATCGCTGTCCTGCACGTCGGTGCGCAAGCTCTTGTTGACGATCAGCACATCGAAGTTCGCCGGGTCCGAAAGGGTCACCGGAGACCGGAGCTCCATGGCATACATCGGTGGCGTGAGATTCGGGTTCACATTGAGCAGCCGGAAGTACCCCACATCTGACGGCAGTTGGGCGCCATGGTTCTGCGCCAGCGCCGTGACCTGTCCATCCGGCGTACGCAGCGAAACATCAAAGCTGCTACCGATGGGGGCCCGGTAGTGGACCTGCAGCGCACGCCCATGCGTGGGCAGGATTGCCAGGGGAGCAGGACCGCTGACCGTCATCCAGCTCCCGCCGGGCGACTGGAGAATCGACAGGGAACTGAGACTGGGTTTTTCAAGCTGGCCGCTGCGCGGCACAGATGGACAGGCGGTCAGCAGGGCCAGTGCGCCCACGCAGAGCGCCAAGAGACGCAGAAAGGCAAGGTTCATGGTCTTACTCCTGTGAAAATGAGATGAATCACGGCGCGCGCGCGTCGTCACGGAAGGGCCGGGTGCCGATTTCCATGCGGTTGATGGTGCTGCGCTGCGCAGGGTTGGCGTTACGTCCCATCAGGCGTGACAGATCGAAGATCGGCGAATACGTCCCCTGCATCCCGGGCAACCACTCCCTGGACGTGGACACCACGCGCCCGGACCAGATCACGTCCTGCGGATCGGCCCACATCGTGTACACCAGTTCGGTGTTCTGCGGGTCCTCCTGCTGCGGGCACAGACCTGCAGCAATGCGGAAAGGGAAACCGGCACCGGCAGGATGCCCCGCGTTGAGCTGCAGCACATCGTCCACCGGACGCCAGGAACCGCCGTTGGCCGAAAAACGCACGGCATGCCAGAGCTTGAAGCTGTTACCGGTCTGAGCGACGAAGAACACATGCACAGCCCGCGGACGGGCCACGATGACGGCATCCAGAATACGGCCGAAACCGCCGCCCAGCGCCGAACCCACATCGCCCCAGGTCGATACCGTGTTGAAGCGCGGGAGAGGACTCCCCGCACCGGCATTCGACACCGCGTTGCTGAAGTTGTTTGCCATGCTGTGATAGAGCACCCCGTTGTGCACCGCCAGCATGTGCAGCTCGCGGGTTCTCACGTCGTCTTGCAGTTGCGTCATCGCACACTGCACCGAGCCATCACGGATGGGCAGACCCGGCCGGTCCGTGATACGCGGCGACGGCGGATTGGCTGGGCCGCGCAGGGGCCCGGGGGCGTTGGGCAGAAAACGGTCATCCCCGCTGAGCAAGTCCTGGATGAAATCAATCGTCGGCGGCGTGGGCGTGCCCAGCGTCGAGTTGCCCACCAGGGCTTCGATCAACCAGGTGGTCCGCACCGCACCATCGTCCGAACGCTCACCGGCACAACCGAAGACCTGCGGCATCGCTTCGCCCACAGGCATGAGCTGCGGCAACATCAGGGCACCGGCGGCCGGGGTATCCACCTCGGTACCACGCTGGGCCGAGAAGACGCGTGACGGTGTCGACCACGCGCCCGTGGCATCCTGTGCATGCAAGGTCCAGGCGCTGGCGCTGAAAGGTCCGGTGGTTCCGCGACGCGCGGGATGGGACTGCGCACGCACGACCACCGAGCCACGGGTGTTGTGGGTCCAGGCCTCGCTGAAGCCGTAGACATCGGGCGTGAACCCAACCGTCGGGTTGCCAACCGGTCGCGCGATGCCACGAAAACGCGAGAAGCCGGCGTTGGTGTTGGGGTTGGGATTCGGACCTGTGCGCTCTGAGACCAGGGCCACGTCCACGCCATCGCCACCGGATGGCACGAGTCCCAAGGTCACCGCATGGATCGTGCACATGGGTGCCACAGCCAGACGAGGCGTCTGGCTGCCCGGTGTGCCGCACCCTGCAAGACAGGCCAGCACCAGAACGGCCAGCCCCCGAAAAAGACAAGAATGCATCGCCATGGCAAACCCCCTTCCTTGTTAAGGACAGGGTCTGCACGCGAAAGAACATCAGCCCTCCGTCTGGCTGATGCTCAGTTGCGCTTGTGCGCAGCTCCCCCTGTGAGATCCATTCTCGGCAGGCTGTACGTGAACCGCCATCCCATGAACAGGGGATGGGGATAGAGACAGGAAAAAACGGATTCAGCCCAGCAGACGATACAGGCCGTAAGCAGCGAGCACACCCGTCAGCACCAGCATGAGGGTCTTGACCAGGCGCGTGGGCACCAGCGCGCCGATGGCGCTGGCAATCAGGATGGCGGCGAAGATGTAAGTGATTTTCATGCCGCCATCTTAAAGTGGTCTGCCGAGCCAGGGCCTGGGCATTTATGCACAACAGTTGCAGCAGATCATGTTCTACGGGACAGCCCTTGGCCTATGATGGTTTCAGTCTCGTCTGCATTCCGCACGCTCCACCGGACATGGCCCCATGACGCTCGATCTCATCTACAGCACCGCCCTGCTGCTGGCCCTGTCGGCGCTGTACGAGTTCAACATCCGCATCTGGGGCAAGCGCCTGCTCGCCGCCAGCGTGAGCGCGGGGCTGATCTTCGGCGCCATCTGTCTCTTCGGCATGCTGCATCCGGCCAAGCTGGCGCCCGGCGTGATCTTCGACGGGCGCTCGGCCATCCTCGGTGTGGCCGGCATCTTTGCCGGGCCGCTGGCCGCCGTGATCGCCGGTGTCATGGCCGCGGCCTACCGCCTGTGGCTGGGTGGCGCCGGTGCCTGGGTGGGCGTGGCCGTGATCAGCACCTCGGTGCTGTTCGGTCTGCTGATGCGCGTGAGCCTGCAACGTGGCTGGGCCCAACCCAAGCTGCTGGACTTCCTGCTCTTCGGCACCCTGCTGCACGTGGCCAATCTGGGCTGGTTCCTGCTGCTGCCGACCCAGCACCTGTACAAGCTGCTGGAGACCCTGGCCTGGCCCTATCTTTTTGTGCTGGCCCCGAGCACGGCCCTGCTGGCCCTGCTGCTGCATGACCTGGAGCAGCAGCGGCGCGCCCGGCAGGAACTGGCGCGCAGCGTGGCCCTGCGCCGGGCCATCACCCACGCCTCGCCTGACCTGCTCTTCGTGCTGGACGAGGATGGCCGTTATCTGGAAGTGATCTCACCCGACCCCGGCCTGCTCTACGCACCGGTCGAGGAAACCCTGGGCAAACGCCTGGACGAAGTGCTGCCCCCGGCCGAAGCCCGGCGCTTCAACGCTTTTTTGCAGCAGACGCTGCAGGCCGACACGCCCCAGAAGATTGAATACGAACTCCCCACCCGGGGTGGCGCGCGCCACTTCTTCGAGGCGCGGGCCCAGGCGCTGGACAGTCTGGTGGATGGCAAACGGGCCGTGGTCCTGGTCGCCCGCGATGTGACCGAACGCA
>CAUPRZ010000129.1:0-6590 GCA_963513855.1 uncultured Hylemonella sp. | reverse complement strand
TGCAACTCGCGCACCACGTTGACCGGCAGGCGGATCACGCGCCCCTGCTGCTGCAGGGCCCGCTCCACCGCCTGGCGTATCCACCAGGTCGCATAGGTCGAAAAACGGAAACCACGCTCAGGCTCGAACTTCTCGATCGCGTGCATGAGGCCCAGGTTGCCCTCCTCGATCAGGTCCGACAGGGGCACACCCCGCCCCAGGTAGAGCTTAGCGATGCTGACCACGAGGCGCAGGTTGTGCTCGATCATGCTCTGGCGTGCGGCAAAGTCGCCGGCGCGCGCGCGCATGGCCGTCTCGTATTCCTGCTGGGGCGTGAAGAGTTCGGTGCGACGCACCTGGCGCAGATAGGAGGTCAGCGCATCGCCCGAGTCGCCGCTGAACTCGGCGGCAACGGGCTGGGCATCCGCATCAGAGGTGACGGGGGCGGGTGCCCCGTCGTCCAGCAGGGGACGCTCAGGGCGCGTGGCAGACTGACCGTGAAGGGAGCGTCGGGGCATGACTGTTCCTCATCACGGTTGGAAGCCCGCCTAACGCGGCGGCAGGTACTTGACGGGGTCGACCGGCTTGCCCTGACGCCGCACCTCGAAGTGCAGCTTCACGCGATCGGCATCGCTGTTGCCCATCTCGGCGATCTTCTGTCCCCTGCGCACGGCCTGGTCTTCCTTGACCAGCAGGGTCTTGTTGTGGGCGTAGGCCGTCAGGTAGACGTTGTCGTGTTTGAGGATGATGAGGTTGCCATAACCACGCAAGCCAGCCCCCACATAGACCACACGACCGTCGGCTGCGGCCAGCACGGGTTCGCCAGCGGTGCCGCCCAGGTCCAGGCCCTTGTTCTTGACTTCATCGAAGCCGGCAATCACGGGACCCGGCACGGGCCAGATCCAGCTCAGGCCCGAATCAACCGCAGCTGGTGCGGCCGCGGCTGCCGGCTCAGCCGGACGCGCAGCGGGAGCGGAGTTCTGCCCCGGCTGCACCTGGGTGGAGGCAATGCTGCCGGAACCGATGGGCCGCGTCACCACGCCATTGCTCTCGGGCGCCGCGGCGGCGGCCAGCGTGGCCGTGGGAGGCAGCACGCGCAGCACCTGGCCCACGCTGATCTGGTTAGGCTGCTCCAGGTTGTTCCAGGCCGCGATGTCCTTCCAGTTCTGGCCGGTCTCCAGACCGATGCGGATCAGCGTCTCGCCAGGCTTGACCGTGTAATAACCGGGCTTGCCGGCGTTCTCCAGACCGGGGGCTGGCCGGGCCGCCGTGGCGCTGGGGTCCTGCGCGGGACGGGCAGCAGGTACGCGCCGGTCCTCGACAGGCGCGGTGGTCAGGCCCACGCCGCAGGCGGCGAGCAGCAGCGTGCCCGTCAGCAGCAAGACCACCAGCCCAGATCGTCGCGTCGTTTCCGTCATTGAGTAGCTCTCCTTCAAGCGATGCCCGATTTTAGAGGCACAAAGTGCACAGCCTCAAGCAAGGTGTGCTGCACACCTGTAGGGGTTTTGTCCAGCACCAGCAAAGCCTGTGCTGCACCAGCTGCACGGGCCACGGGCGCCACCAGGCGTCCCCCCACGGCCAACTGCTCGATCCAGGCCGGGGGAACGGCCTCGCCGCCAGCGGCGGAGATGATGCCGGCGTAAGGTGCGCCGCGGGCATACCCAGCCATACCGTCGCCGAAGAGCAGGTGCACATTGGGCAGGCGCAGGGTACGCAGGTTCTCACGCGCTTTGTCATGCAGGCCGCGCAGGCGTTCGATGCTGTAGACCTCCTGCACCACCAAACTCAGCACGGCCGCCTGATAGCCGCAGCCGGTGCCAATCTCGAGCACACGCCCCATGCGCGCGCCGCGCTGGGGGTCGTGGCCGGCCAGCAGCAGCTCGATCATGCGCGCCACCACATTGGGTTTGGAAATGGTCTGGCCCAGGCCGATGGGCAGGCTGGTGTCTTCGTAGGCTTGGGGCGCGAGTGCAGTGTCAACAAAACGGTGCCGCTCCACGCGGCCCATGGCATCGAGCACCTGGGCATTCTGGATGCCCTGGGCCGCAAGCTTTTGCACCATGGCCAGGCGCACGGTCTGCGAATCCAGGCCCAGGCCCTGGGGCATGGATGCCGCCTGCGGCGCACGCAGGGCCACCGTATCGCGCGCGGGTGCGGGCGCGCTGCGCACGACCGGTGCCGGCACGGCCCGCGCACGTGCTGTTGCATCAGCCGGTCGGTCCAGCCGCGCCGGGAAACCGGGGCGCGGACGGGTGCTCATGCCCCGCCCTTGCTGATCTGCGCGATGGACTGCGCCCAGTAGCCCAGCTTGTCGTGATCGGCCAGGTCCACCTTGAGTGGCGTCACCGACACATGGCCCTGCGCCGTGGCATGAAAGTCCGTGCCCTCGCTCTCGTCCAGCACCGGGCCGGCCGCACCGATCCAGTACATGGTCTCGCCGCGCGGGCTGGTCTGGGTGATCACAGGTTCGGCCGCATGGCGGCGCCCGAGGCGACAGACCTTGGCCGGTTTGAGCTCCGGCAGAGGCAGGTTGGGGATGTTGACGTTGAGCAGCCAGGGCTGTGTGCCCACCATTTTCTGCGCCAGCATCTGCTGCACCAGTTCACGCGCACGCAGGGCGGCAGCGTCGAGGTGCTTCCAGCCCTTCTCGGTCTGCGAGAAAGCGATGGCCGGGATGCCGAAGAGGTAGCCCTCCATGGCGGCACCCACAGTCCCCGAGTAGATGGTGTCGTCGCCCATATTGGCGCCGTTGTTGATGCCCGAGACCACGAGGTCGGGCCGGTAACCCAGCAGGCCCGTCAGCGCAATATGCACACAGTCGGCCGGTGTGCCGTTGACGAAACGGAACCCGTTGGCCGCGCGGTGCACGTAGAGCGGTGAATGCAGGGTCAGCGCGTTGGACTTGGCGCTGTTGTTGTGCTCGGGTGCCACCACCTCGACCTCGGCCACGTCCTTGAGCGCCTCGTACAGCGCCACGATGCCAGGGGCCTGGTAGCCATCGTCATTGGAGATCAGGATTTTCATATGGGGCAAGGGGATTGTAGGCGGCCCATTCCATGCGCCACCGCCCTTGTCTCCAGCAGACATGGCGTGCCAGACGCGCTGTGCTGAGGCCCCTCCGAACCCAAGAACACTTACTTTTTGTCGTAAGCATTAAAACTTATTGATAATGATTTGTATTTAATATATATTTCTGTTTTCAGCCAGCCACTCCCGGCACTGCTGCGCCCAGGCGCGCACCTGCTTGTTCACATGGAGCTTAGCCAGCCACTCCCTCCACGTGTACAAGACAAGGAACCGCAATGTCGCAGATCCGCAGCCGCAAACGCAGCCCCTCCGCCCCTCTCCTGGCCCTTCTGGCCGCCCTGCCCGCCGCCGGCCTGGCACAGCAGGAAAGCACCCTGCCCACCACGACCGTCAAGGAAACGATGGAGGTGCCTTACAAGGCCGACACCTCGGCCAACCCCAAGTACACCCAGCCCCTGCTGAACACACCCAAAACCATCCAGGTCATCAAGAAGGAAACCCTGGAAGAACAAGGGGCCCTCACCCTGATGGAAGCGCTGCGCAACACGCCCGGCATCACCATGCAGATGGGCGAAAACGGCAACTCCTCGGCCGGTGACACCTTCCAGATGCGTGGTTCGTCCATGCAACAGAATACTTTCGTGGATGGCGTACGCGATCTGGGTGCCGTCACGCGCGACACCTTCAACCTAGAACAGATTGAAGTCATCAAGGGTGCCGCTGGCGCTGAAACCGGCCGTGGCACGGGAACCGGTTATATCAACCTCATCAGCAAGCAGGCCCATCTGGGCGACGAAAACAGTGGCTCGGTCACCCTTGGCACAGCGCAGAAAAAACGCGCCACTGTTGACCTGAACAAGCAGCTCAGCGAGACCTCGGCCATTCGCATCAACGGTATGGTGCAGGACAGTGGCGTGGACGGCCGCAATATTGTGGAAAACAAGGGACAGGGCCTGGGTCTGTCCTACGTCACCGGCCTGGGTACCCCCACGCGCATTCACCTCTACAGCCAGCACATTCGCCAGGACAACGTACCTGATGGTGGTCTGCCTACCATCGGCATGCCTGGTTATTACCATGCAACGGCTCAGGTTCGCAATGGCTCAAAGGTAGACCGTGAAAACTTCTACGGCAGTGCCAGCGACTTCGAGAAGGTCAACGCTGACATGATCACCGCCAAGGTCGAACACGACTTGGGCCAGGGCACCACGGTGCGCAACATCACGCGCTGGGGCCGCAACCATATGGAACGTGTGTTGACAGGCGTGAATACCAATAACAACCTGACGATCCCTGATGCAAACAACCCCTCCACTTGGCAAGCCAGCCGCTCACGCCAAGGCGTTGATCAGGTCAACAGCATCATCGCCAACCAGACCAGCCTGAACACAGCATTCAGCGCTCTGGGCCTGCAACACACCCTGGCCGCTGGCGTCGAATTGATTCGTGAAGATCAGGAAAACTTGACCTTCGCGACGGTGGGTACCACACCCAATGCCAATCTTTACAACCCCAATCCGTATGAGTCCATGGCCAGTCTCGTGCCCAACGGCGCCAAAGTGGCTGGCAATACCACCACCCTGGCTCTGTATGCCTCCGACAACGCCAAGATCAACGAACAGTTCGCCATCAATGGCGGCATGCGCGTTGATCGGTATCGGCTCGCCACGCGCAACACATCAGCAGGTGGCGTACCCGGAGCATCGCTGGACGATGAGGGCACGCTGCTGAGTTGGAGCATCGGAGGTGTCTACAAACCTGCACCGAATGGCAGCATCTACTCCTCCTACGCCGATGCCAAGACTCCGCCTGGTGGCGACAGCTTCGTGCTCAACGCGGGCCCAACCAACCAGGCCAATCCATCCTTCGATCCGCAAGTCACCCGTACCGTCGAACTCGGCAGCAAATGGGAACTGCTGGACAAGCGCCTGAATGTGGCCGGCGCGCTATTCCGCTCCGTCAACGACGGACAGATCAGCTATGAAGCCGGATCATCCACCCCACTCCAGGTCGGCAAAAAGCAGGTTCAAGGCATCGAACTCTCGGCCGTAGGCCAGTTGACCCGCTACTGGCAGATCACAGCAGGCGTAGTCAAGAGCAGCACCAAGCAGCTGGACCAGCGCAGCAACACCGGTATCACAACCAGCGTCGTCAGTTGGGCACCTGATTTCACAGCCACGGCTTGGACCTCCTACCAACTGGAACAACTGACGCTGGGTCTGGGCGCACGTCATGTGTCGGAACAGACTCGTGCCCAGATCAACGACAGCACCAACGTGGCAGCGACGAACATGGTCACCATCCCGTCCTACTCCGTATTCGATGCCATGGCCACCTACCAGATCAATCCCAAAGTCAGCCTGCGCCTGAACGTCTACAACCTGTTCGACAAGGAATACATCACTTCCCTGAACAACGCAGGCAGCCGCATGTTCCTGGGCGCCCCGCGCTCGGCAGCTGTGACAGCCAATGTCAAATTCTGATCCAGAAGCAAATTTCCAAAGGTTTGAGGTCCGCCTTCACTGGCGGACCTTTTTTTGCTTGAGAGTCCTCCCATGCTGCTACACATCCCACAAGTCCTGAGCCAGGCCGAAGTCGCAGAAATCCGCCACACCCTGGACAGCGAAGGCTGGGTCGATGGCCTGCGCACTAGCGGACCACAAGCCTCCGGCCGCAAGCACAACCTGCAGCTTGATGCCGACTCGCCCGTCTTCGCACCGCTGTCGCAACGCGTGGCCCAGGCGCTCATGCGGCATCCGCTTTTTATGTCAGCCGTGCTGCCGCAGCACATGCTGCCGCCCATGTTCAACCGTTACGAAGGCGGTGGACACTACGGCAACCACATCGACAACGCCATCCAGACCGATCGCCACAGCGGACAGAAGTTGCGCACCGACGTCTCGACCACGGTGTTCCTGAATGCGCCGGATGAATACGAGGGTGGTGAACTCATCGTCGAGGACAGTTACGGTACGCACGAGGTCAAACTCGATGCGGGCGACGCCATCGTCTACCCATCGACCAGCCTGCACCGGGTGGAGCCCGTCACACGCGGCGCGCGCATCGCCTCCTTCCTCTGGACCCAGAGTCTGGTGCGTGACGCCTGGCGGCGCGCCATGCTGCACGAGCTGGACATGACCATCCTCAAGCTGCGGCACCAGCACGGCGATACGGCCGAGGTCGTGACCCTGACCGGCCACTATCACAAGCTCTTGCAGCAGTGGGCAGAGACTTGAAACACCCCTGTCGCGCTGCGCGCGTCCCCCTCAAGGGGGCGATAGCAGCCGTCCGGCGAAGCCGGCCCGGCGCTGTCCTTGGCTTTTAGACACCCTCAGTACACGTCGCGGCGGTAACGGCCTTCGGCCAACAGTTGCTGGAGCTGCGCCTCGCCCAGGATCTCGCCCAGCGTCCGGTCCACCTCGCCCGCCATGCCGACCAGGCTGCCGCAAACGTAGATGGCCGCACCGCCCTGGACCCAGACACGCAGGCGCCCGGCAGCATCCCTCAGGACATGCTGCACATAACGGCGTTCGGCCTGGTCGCGCGAGAACACCCAGTCCAGCGGGCTGAGCCAGCCCTGGCGG
>CAUPRZ010000128.1:0-6606 GCA_963513855.1 uncultured Hylemonella sp. | reverse complement strand
CACTACGGCCTCACGCCACGGCAGTACAGCATCGTCTTTGCAGCCAACGCGGCCTCCTTCATCGGCATGTCGCAGCTCACAGGCCGCCTGGGGCAACGCTATGGCCTCAAGCCCATGGTGCGTGCCGCCTCGCATGCATACGCCAGTGTCATGGCCCTCTTGCTCCTGTGTTTCCTGCTGGGCGCAGACCAGTTGCCCCTGCTGCTGGTCCTGCTCTTCGTAGGCTACGGCTTCCTCGGCCTCATCATCCCCACCTCGGCCATCCTGGCCCTGGAAGACCACGGGCCGATTGCCGGCACCGCCTCGGCCCTCATGGGCACCTTGCAGTTCGCTACAGGTGCGGTGGTGATGGCGCTCACCGGGCTGTTTGTGGATGGCACGGGCCTGCCCATGGTGGCGGGCATCGCGGCTTCGGCAGGGATGGTCTGGCTCTTCGTGCGCGGGACGCTCAGACACGCAAGGAACTAGGTTCCGAGCCGATCCGTCTCCCCCTCCGGGCCCGGAGGATGCAGCAGACAGGCCCTAGAATCCTCCCGACAAAAACACGGGAGACCCCTGCATGCCTCTTCAGTTCCTGCTGCGCGCCGCCTCCGCCCTGCTGGGTGCCCTGCTCCTCGCTTCCTGCGCTTCCGGCCCCCAACCCAACACGGACCCGCGGGCCTGGTCCTTCAGCCCCATGATCGAAGCCCGGCATTTTTATGCCTCGGGTCTGTCCGTGCCGGACTATGTGCAGACCAAACCGCTGAAGGACATCCAGTCCACCTATGTGTTCTTCCTGTGCAATGGTTTCATCGAAGCCGGTGACGAAATCCGGGCCGAGCAGTGCCGGCAACTGTTTGAACGCATGGCCGCCGAACCGCAGAACAAGCCGTACGCCACGACCTTTGCCTATTACCTGGAATCTCTCAGCATTCTCGGCAATCAGCTCCTGCTCGAGCAAAGTCGCTTTGCGGAGGTGAACAAGAACCTGACCCCCTATGTCAACCGAGAAGCGGCGCTGTTCACCTTCGATCCGAACAAGAGCAACAACTTCCGCATGCGGATGATGGCCGCCCCCATCCTCGCCCGCGCGCAGCGCAACCTGGGTGGGGTCTCGGAACCTGTGCGCCGCGCCATGGAAGAAAGTGGCGGCGGCGGCATAGCCATCATGGGTGCGATCATGAACCCCAAGGGCATGGCCATCATGACGGCTGAGCGCGAGTACCTCCTGGGCAACCCTGAGGCCTGCTACCAGAAGGTCTCCCGCGACAGCACAGGCGGCGTTGGCGTCATCAGCCTGCTCAGCGCGCCGCTGGACCAGATGTATGAAGGCAGCGCCACCGCCCTCAACCGTCTGATGGATGTCCATTTTGTACGTCTGCAGGCGCTGTGCGCCTATGAAGCAGGCAAGTACGAAGAGGCCAGACTCTCCTACGAAGACCTGCTCAAGCTGGAAGACGTCCAGGCCCTCAAGGGACTGCGCCGGGTGTCCCATTACCACCTGGCTCTCATCGCCTTGAAACGGGGCCAGCGCGCTGGCGCCATCACCCACCTGCAAGCCTCCATCAAGGCGCTGGAAGCCGAGCGGGCCGCCATCGACACCGAAGCCGGCCGGCTCGGTTATGTCATCAACAAGTCCGACATCTACCTGCAGATGGTGGCACTGTTGGTCGAGGAAGGCCGTGACGCCGAGGCCTTTGAGTACGCAGAGCGCGGCAAGTCGCGCGCGCTGATCGACATGCTGGCCACCCGGCGCTCAGGCGGTGGCACGCTGGACACCAAGGGGGCCTTCAGCCAGGCCCTGGCCCAGCTCAACGACGCCGAAGCCAGCCAGAGCGGCCTCGAACTGGCCGGTACGCCCGCCCACCGCCGCAACCTGAACATCCGGCCGACGCTGGCCGCCCATGACCCCAATCTGCGCTCACTCATCACCGTGACGGTCCTGTCCGCCAGCGAAGTGCAGCAACAACTGCGCCCCCAGGAGACGCTGATCGAATACTTCGGCGATGACAAACGACTGTTTGCCTTTGTCGTCACCAAAAACCGCATCAAAGCCTTGCGCCTCGATGCAGGCGCCGTGACCGAACTGGCCATGGCTTGGCGCCGCAGCCTGGCCGACGTCAAGACGCAGACCCACCTCATGCAAGGCCGGCGCCTGCATGAGGTCCTGCGCGCACCGGCCCTGCCTTACTTCAGCAACGGCCCCATCCCCCTCGTGCCCCATGGCGCCCTGCACTACATCCCGTTTGCAGCGCTGCACAACGGGCAGCGTTTCCTGATTCAGTCGGCAGATATCCGCCTGCTGCCCAGTGCCTCAGTCCTGCCCCTGCTGGGCAGTGGCAAACCCGGCGGCCGCGGCCTGCTGATCCTGGGCAATCCGGACCTGGGCGACAAACAGCTGGACCTGCCCGGCGCCGAACAGGAGGCACGTGGCATCCAGCGCATGAGCCCGGGCTCCATGATGTTGCTGCGCAAGGGCGCCGCCGAAACGGCGCTGCGCAAGCTCGGGCCCCAATACGGCGAGATCCACTTCGCCATGCACGGCAAGTTCGATGCCCAGCAACCCCTGGCCTCCGGCCTGTACATGGCCAAGGACTCGGAAAACGATGGTGTTCTGACGGTGCGCGAGCTCTACGACTTGCAGCTCAACGTGAACCTGGTGGTGCTGTCCGCCTGCGAGACTGCCCTGGGCGAAACCGCCAAGGGTGATGACATCGTGGGCCTGAACCGCGGCTTTCTTTTTGCGGGGGCCCATTCCATCGTGTCCTCGCTCTGGGAAGTCGACGACAACGCCACACGCGATCTGATGCTGGCCTTCTACAAGCAGCGCGACAAACACGGCAAGGCTGGCGCCCTGCGGCAAGCCCAGCTGGCCACGCTGAACAAATACCCGCATCCCTACTACTGGGCCGCCTTCCAGATCAGCGGCATGCTCTGATCCAGCGCAGGTGCTCAGCCCAGGGCCTGCACCACGCCCCCACCCGGCAGCTCGCGCATGCGCTTGATGTCGCGCTGCGGCGGCGCGCCGAACTGGCGGCTGTACTCACGGTTGAACTGCGAGACGCTTTCGTAACCCACACGTGCGGCCGTGCTGCTGGCATCCAGGGCCTGGGTCAGCATCAGTTGGCGCGCCTCCTGCAGGCGCAGCTGCTTCTGGTACTGCAGCGGGCTCATGCCCGTGAGGCCGCGGAAGTGTTGGCGGAAGGTCGAGGGGCTCATGTGCGCGCGTTCGGCCAGCTCGTCCATCAACACGTCCTGGCTGAAGTGGGTCTTGAGCCAGGCGATGGCCTGTGCGACCTGGTGGCCCGGTGTGCCGGTGGCGATCAGCTGCCGCAGATAAGGCCCGTGCGGACCGGTGAGCAGGCGCACCATGATCTCCTGCTGGATCAACGGCGCCACCTTGCCAATGAGTCCAGGCTCATGCAGCAAACGCGCCAGACGGATCACCGCCTCCAGCACGGACTCCTGCATGGGGCCCAGAGACATGGCGCGCGTTGCCTGGTCCCGGGGTAGTGGCGGCAGGTCCATCTCTGCCGCCAGTTGCACCAGCGCCCGCACATCCAGCGTGAGCAGCATGCCGAGGAAGGGCTGGGCCAGGTCCGCGTGCGTGACCTGCGAGACCACGGGCAGGTCCACCGTCACCAGCAGGGACTGCCCGGGCCCATAGGTGATGACCTGATCCCCCATCGTCACACGCTTGCCTCCCTGCGCCACAACGGCCAGGCCCAGCGTGTACATGCAGGCCAGCGGCTCGGTGCGACCGCTGCGCCGCGCCATCAGCAGCTGGGGAATAGCGGTCTGGAAATCACCGTCAGTTTGGGCAATCTTGGCAATTTCCTGGGCCAGGGTGTCGACGCTCATCGTGGGGGTTCCGGGAAGTTCATGGTTGACAAGGTCACACCGCTGTCACAGAGAAGAGTCGCGCGGCGTGGCTCTGATCGCACTGTACCTCTGCCCGTTTCCCATCACCTGTTTTTGACTGAAACACATCAAAAAAGGCAAAAAACACATCAGAAACGGCAAACGGCCCAGAGGGCAAAAGCAGACACTTCATGGCACAGAACACGCACCATCGAATGAGCACTCTTTTTTCTCCCTACACGCTGAAAAGCGTCACCCTGCGCAACCGCATTGCCGCCTCGCCCATGTGCCAGTACCAGGCACACGATGGTTTCCTGAACGCATGGCACCAGACCCACTACACCACCCTCGCGCGTGGCGGGGCCGGCCTGGTTGTGGTGGAAGCCACCGCCGTGAGCCCTGAAGGCCGCATCACCCCGGGTGACGCGGGTCTGTGGAGCGATGCCCATATCGCAGGTTTCGCCGCCGTGGCCGACACCATCCAGACCGCAGGCGCCGTACCTGGCATCCAGCTCGCCCACGCAGGCCGCAAGGCCGGCTGCGCGCGCCCCTGGGACGGCGGCGCCCCGCTGGACAAGAACGACCCGCAGGCCTGGCAGCCGGTGGCTCCCAGCGCCCTGCCCTTCATGCCCGACTCCGATTACGTTCCGCGCGAGCTGTCGCTGGACGACATCGCCCAAACGCAGCAGCAGTTTGTGGACGCGGCCCGCCGTGCACACGAGGCCGGCTTCAAGTGGCTCGAACTGCACTTTGCGCATGGTTTCCTGGGGCAGAACTTTCTCTCCAGGCATTCGAATCAGCGCCAGGATCGTTATGGCGGTTCGCTGGAGAACCGCGCGCGTTTCCTGATCGAGACAGTACGCCAGGTGCGCCAAGTCTGGCCAGCGCAGTACCCGCTGACAGTACGCCTGGGCGTGATCGAGTTCGATGCCGGACAGGCCGAATCACTGACGGAGTCCATCCAGGTGCTGAAGTGGCTCAAGGAAGCCGGAATCGATCTGGTCGACGTGGGCTTGGCTCTCTCCACTCCCGGCGAGCAGGTGCCCTGGGCGCCCAACTTCATGCTGCCTTATGCCGCACAGATCCGCCAGGCCACAGGTCTGCCCGTCACCACCAGCTGGATGATCACCGACGCCCGACAGGCCGATGAATTTATTGCCCAGCAGCAGGTGGACTTGCTGTTTTTTGCTCGCACCCTGCTGGCCAATCCGCACTGGCCCTATCAGGCCGCCCGCGAACTCAAGATCGAGCAGCCTGCCGCGGTGCTTCCCACCCCTTACGCCTTCTGGCTACAAAACTGGTCAAACTGAAATTCCAGCGCAAGAATGAGCACACCCGCCATCGCATTCCCTATCTCCCCCTGATCGACCTTTTCTGAAGGAGCCTCGCACTGCCATGAACACCCTCAACGTCAACGGCCGCGACCACACGGTCAGCGTCGACCCCTCCACCCCCATCCTCTGGACCCTGCGCGACACGCTGGGCATGACGGGCACCAAGTTCGGCTGCGGCGCGGCGCTTTGTGGCGCCTGCACCGTGCACATGGATGGCCAGGCCATCCGCTCCTGCGTCACACCCATCTCGGCGGCCCAGGGCGCCAAGATCACCACCATCGAAGCCGTCACCGGCGGCAAAGACCGCGTCGGTGCCGCCGTGCACGCCGCCTGGGTCAAACACGACGTGGCGCAATGCGGCTACTGCCAGAGCGGCCAGATCATGAGCGCCACCGCCTTCCTCAAATCCCTGCCGCGCGGCAAGCAGCCCAGCGCCGCAGAAATCGACGGCGCCATGGCCGGCAACATCTGCCGCTGTGGCACCTATGCCCGCATCCGCGCCGCCGTGGCCGATGCCGCCAAGACCCTGGCCTGAAGGAGCACCCCATGTTGCACAACGTCCTCCCCCACGACATGCCCCGCGCCCTGCAGCACCTGTTGGCCCGCAACGAGCCCTCCGACATGGCCGCCCTGCCGCGCCGCAGCTTCCTCAAGCTGGCGGGTGCCGGCGGCCTGGCACTCGGTGTCTACCCCGGCCTGGCCACGGCCCAGCCGGCGGCGGCGGCCGGCCTCAAGCCCATGGAGCAACCTTCGGCCTTTGTGCAGATCGCGGCGAATGGTGAGGTCACCGTCACCATCAACCGCCTGGACTTCGGCCAGGGCGTGCAGACCGCCCTGCCCATGATCCTGGCCGAAGAGCTGGACGCCGACTGGTCCAAGGTGCGCAGCCGGCACGGCAGCAACGACGCTGCCTATACCGACCCGCTGTTCGGCATCCATCTCACCGGTGGCTCCAACTCGATCAAGAACAGCTACACGCAGTACCGCGAACTCGGCGCCCGTGCCCGCGCCATGCTGCTGACGGCTGCCGCCATGCAATGGAGTGTCCCCATCGACACGCTGCGCACACAAGCGGGTTGGGTACTTGGCCCCGGGGGCCGCAAGGCCAGCTACGGCGAACTGGCCGAAGCCGCCATGACCCAACCCGTACCCGAGAAGGTCACGCTCAAGAACCCCAAGGACTTCCGCATCATCGGCAAGCCCACCGGGCGCCTGGACGCCAAGGCCAAGAGCAGCGGCCAGCAGAACTTCGGCATCGACGTGCGCCTGCCCGGCCAGCTCACGGCCGTGATCGCCCGCCCGCCGGTTTTCGGCGCCAGGATCGCCTCGCTGGACGACAGCGCCGCACGTGCCGTCGCCGGCGTGAAAACCGTACTGCGTGTGCCGCTGGACCGCGGCGCCGAGGGCGTGGCCGTCATCGCCGAGGGCTACT
>CAUPRZ010000127.1:0-6633 GCA_963513855.1 uncultured Hylemonella sp. | reverse complement strand
GCCGAGTGCCTGATCGTCCACCACCTGAACCGTGGCGCGGTGGTAGCCGGCATGAGCCTGGAGCAGATCTGCGAGATGCTGGACATCCGCATCGCCCTGGAATGCCACGCGGCCAAGCTGTCCGTGCCCAATATGGTGGACAGCGACTTTCAGACCATGGAGAAGATTCTGGAGGCCTACAGCAAGGCCGAGTCGGTGCAGGACTGGGCCGAGTACAACCGGCGTTTCCACCTGGCCCTGGGCTCAGCGTCCAACAACCGGCGCCTGCGCCGGCTGATCGAGGAGTTCTGCCTCAACACTGACCGCTACACCCACGTGCTGATGTCCAAGGCCACGGGCAAGGAAGGCCCGCAGTCCGACCACTACCGCATCCTGGATGCCTGCCGCCGTCGCGACGTGCCGGCCGTGGTGCAGCTGCTGGAAGAACACATCACCGACACCAAACGCGGCCTCATGGCCATCGCCCGCGCAGACGACGACCGGCCGACGCTGGCGCAGCCCATGCCGGCCACAGCCTGAGCGAGCAAAAATCGGTGCGGGGGAATTGGTGCGGCTGGCGGGGATCGAACCCACGACCCTTGGCTTCGGAGGCCAATACTCTATCCACTGAGCTACAGCCGCGTACTGGAAGAGCTAGGGATTGTAGGCGGTTTCGGGCCGGCCCAAAGCTATAATCGTCGGCTGATTGAAGTCAGCCCCAGCCCCAGAATTTTCGAGGACCCCCATGAGCGATCAGCACCACGAAGAAGCCCACACCGGCCCAGTCAAGACGCCCCAGCAGATGATGTGGCTCTCCATCTTCTCCTTCGTGGCCCCGGTCTTCATCATCATCGGCCTGGTGTTTTTCGTCGTCTCCGACAAGAAGCCCGCCGCCGGTACCGTCAATATGGACAAGTCGGTCGCCGAGCGCATCCAGAAGGTCGGTACCGTCGAGATTCGTGACGCCAACCGCCCGCTTAAGAGCGGCGAAGACGTCTACAAGGCCCAGTGCCTGGCCTGCCACGGCGCCGGCCTGGCCGGTGCCCCCAAGTTTGGCGACAAGGGCGTCTGGGGTGCCCGCATCAAGACCGGCTTCGACAAGCTCGTGACCTCGGCCCTCAAGGGCAAGGGTGCCATGGCCCCGCAAGGCGGCGGCGACCACAACGATGTGGAGATCGCCCGTGCCGTGGCCTATCTGGCCAATGCCGGCGGCGCCAAGTTCGCCGAACCCAAGGCACCGGCTGTCGCCGCCAAGTAAGCGACGCCCCGCCCTGACAAAAAAGCCGGTCATCGACCGGCTTTTTTTATTCCCCCTGCGTCGCGTACTGCTGCCGCAGCTCGCGCTTGAGCACCTTGCCGATGGCGCTGCGCGGCAGCTCGGCGATGTAGCGCAGGTCGGCCAGGCGCTGGGTCTTGCCCACACGCTGGTTCATCCAGTCGCGCAGTTCCTCCGCAGCCGGCATCTCGCCCTCGCGCCGCACCACATAGGCCACGGGCGTCTCGCCCCACTGCTCTGAAGGCACGCCCACCACCGCCACGTCGAGCACGGCCGGGTGCTCACGCAGCACCGCCTCCAGATCGCTGGGGTAGAGGTTGAAGCCGCCCGAGATGATCATGTCCTTGCGGCGGTCGAAGAGCGTGAGAAAACCCTCGGCGTCGAAACGGCCGATGTCGCCGGTGCGGATGAAACGCTGGCCGTCGGGCGCGTACCACTCGGCTTCGCGCGTTTTTTCCGGGCGGCCGTGGTAGCCCTTCATCATGCCGGGCGAGTGGCCCACCACCTCGCCGGCCTCCCCCGCGGGAACCTCCAGCCCGGCCTCATCGATCAGGCGGATGTCGTGCCCCTGGGCCGGCTGACCCACGGTGTGCAGCTTGTCCGGATGTTGATGCGCTTCGAGGATGCAGGTGCCGCCGCCCTCGGTCATGCCGTAGAACTCCACCAGGCCACCAGGCCAGCGCGCCAGCACATCGGCCTTGAGTGCCGCCGCAAAAGGCGCGCTGGTGCTGAACTTCATGCGGAAACTGTGCAGGTCGTGCTGTGCGAAATCAGGCCGCGCCATCAGACGCTGGTACTGCACGGGCACCAGCATGGTGTGGGTGACACGCTCCTGCACAGCCAGCCGCAGATAAGCACCCGCCTCGAACTTGCCCATGAGCAGCACGGTGCCGCCATAGGCCAGCGTGGGGAAAAAGACCACGAGGGTGGTGTTGGAGTACAGGGGCGTGGACAGCAGGGTCACCGTGTCGGCCCCGTAGCCGTAGGTGGCCCCGCGCTGCACATGGGCCCAGCGCATGCCGTGCGGCTGCACGATGCCCTTGGGTTCGCCCGTGGTGCCCGAGGAATAGATGATGTTGAAGGGCCAGGCCGCGTCCACCACGGCATCGGGCACCCGCGCGCCAACGGGCGCCAGCCAGTGCACCCAGCCCGGTCCGCCCGAACTTTCATCCAGAAGGATACGCGGCACGGTGGCTGCGCGTGGACCCAGGGCCTGCGCCACCTCCTGGTCCGTGAACAGCAGGCGCGCGCCGGCATCGTGCAACATGCCGGCCAGGCTGTCGGCCGTGGAACCCGGGGCCAGCGGCGCCACGACCACACCGGCGCGCAGGGCCCCGAGGTAAGTCACGGCATAGGCCAAAGAGGTGCCGGCGCAGATCGCCACCGCCTCGCCGGGCAACACGCCGTCGCGCTGCAGGGCCGCGGCTACGCGGTCCATGAGTGCGTCGAGGGCGGCATAGTCCAGCGCCTCACCATCCTGCTGCAGGGCCCGGCGCTGTGGCGCCGCCTGTGCGTGGTGACGGATCAGCCCGGCGATGGTGCCGAAGGGGGCCTCCATGTCCGCGCCCCGAGTCATTCAGCAACCTCCGTGCTGCGCACTGCGGTGCGAGCGCCTTCGGGCGGCCGTGCGGCGCTCATGAACGCTCCAGCTCACGCTCCTGCAGCTCGCGCCACAGGATCTTGCCCGTGCCCGACTTGGGCAGCACCTGCACAAACTCGACGATGCGCGGGCTCTTGTAGGCTGCCATGTGCTCGTGAGACCAGCGGATGATGTCGTCCGCGCTGACCTGGCCGCGCGCTTCTTCCTTGAGCACGACCAGGGCCTTGACGGACTCGCCGCGTTTGGCATCGCGCACGCCGATCACACAGGCCTCGTGGATGGCCGGGTGTTTGTACATCAGCGCCTCCACCTCGGCCGGCCAGACCTTGTAGCCCGAGGCATTGATCATGCGCTTGAGCCGGTCGACCATGAAGTAATAGCCGTCCTGGTCCACATAGGCCAGGTCGCCCGTACGCAGAAAGCGTTTGCCCTCGATCTGCAGGAAGGCCTGCTCCGTGGCCAACGGCTGCTTCCAGTAGCCCTGCATGACCTGGGGTGCGTGCACCACGATCTCGCCCGTCTCGCCGGCTGGCAGCTCCTGCAGGGTCAAGGGATCGACCACACGCGCGTCCACGTCAAAGACGGGGATGCCCAGGCACTGCGGCTTGGGCCGCTGCGGCGGGTTGATGTGGGTGGCGGCCAGGGTTTCGGACATGCCGTAGCCCTCCACATAGTCCAGGCCCGTGAGGTCCTTGAGCTTCTGGGCGATGGCTGCCGGCATGGCCGCACCGCCACCACGCACGCCCTGCAGGCTGGACAGGTCGTACTCGCCCAGGCGCGGGTTGGAAAGAAAATCCACCACCATGGTCGAGATAGCCTGCCAAGCCACCACCCGATGCCGCTGCATGCTCTGTGCCGCTACGTCACGGTCCCAGCGCGAGAGGACGACGATAGTGGCGCCGGCAAACAACGGGCCGTTCATGCCACCCGCCATGCCCGTGACATGGAAAAAGGGCAAGACCGAAAGATAGACCGCGTCCTGCGTGCGGCTGAACCACTGCACGCCCCCGACCAGGGTGCTCATCACGCTGCGGTGCGTGTGCATGCAGCCCTTGGGCTGGCCGGTGGTGCCTGAGGTGTAGGGCATGACACAGAGATCATCCGGCCCGGCCGTGTGCGGGCCGGGCCGGCGCTGCAGGGCGAGGATGTCGCGCCACAAGGTCAGGCCCGCACCGGTCAGGGCCACACGCGGCTCGCTGACAAAGGGGGGCAGGGGCAGGTCGGTGGGTGTCCGCAGGTAGTCGCTGTAGGCGGCCACACCCAGATGACGCAGACCGCTGTGGCCACCCAGCAGCGGCTCCAGCTGGGCGTACAGGTCCTGTGCCACCAGGGCCGTGCTGGCGCCGCTGTCGCTCACATAGTGGCGCAGCTCCTCGGCCTTGTTCATCGGGTTCACGGGCACCACCACCGCATTGGCACGCAGGATGGCGTAGTAGGCGATCACCCATTGCGGGCTGTTCTGCATGTACAGCAGCACGCGGTCACCGGAGCGCACGCCGCAGTCCTGCTGCAACCAGCCCGCGACACGCTCGCATTCGTCGTGGAACTGCGCATAACTCAGCGGGCTGTCGTAATAGATGAGGTAGGGCTTGTCGGGGTAACGCGTGGCCGAGACCTCGACGTTGAACCAGAGGCTGGTCTGCGGCAGGGTCAAATGCCGCGGCAGGCCCGGCGGCCAGTGCGCGTGATGGCGCTCCATGCGTGTCGGCATCGTGTCTCCTCTTGGCCCCGGCCCGGTCACCGCGGCTGGGGAAAATTATCAGCCCCCGGGCGCTGGCGCCCTGTCGCGCTGTGGACTGCGCACATAACCGTAGCGCTGCGGCAGGCCGGCCAATAGTTCTTCCTCAGGCTGCCAGCGGCCAGCCTCCACCTCTTCGGCCGCCTGGGCCATGTCCTGCGTGTGCACCAGGCCGAAGCCCAGCTGGGTCTGCAGGTAGAGGTGCCCGCTTTCATCGAGCACACAGCGCTGCACCTCGGCCGCAACACCGTCGTGGGCGCGCACCGTGCCGTCGGTCTGCAGGCGCCAGATCCAGGGCGTGGCCTCCAGCTCCACGTAGACCCGCTGCGGGCCATTCTGGAAATACCAGTGTCCCTGTGCATTCCGCTCGTAGTTCCGCTGGATGAAGTCGATCAGCTTCTCGTGTTTGAGCAGCGAGCCCTTGGCCCCGGGCCGTCCGCTGTCAAAGGCGCCCGCTGCCTGGGCACGGTCGTCGCGCATATACCAGTTGCCACGTGCGTCCAGGCCCAGCCAGCCATAGCAGTCGGGCACGTTGGGCCACTTGGCCATGGCCTGGCGGACGATGTCATCCATGCACCTGCTCCTGCCCACCCGCCGCCTGCAGCAGCCAGCGGCCCACGGCTTCGGGCATGGTGCGCACGTGGCCAGGCCAGCGCCCACCCGGAAAACCCACATGGCCGCCGTGCGGTGGTTGCCACAACGTCACGTACTGGCCGGCATCGCTGCGGTTCGGCAGGCTATGCGCCGGCACAAAGGGATCGTTGCGCGCGTTGAGGGCCAGCGCCGGGATACGGATGCGCGCGAGGTGAGGTTTGGCCGAGGCCCGGGCCCAGTAGTCCTCGGTGTTGCGAAAGCCGTGCAGGGGCGCGGTGAAGAGGTTGTCGAACTCGTAGAGATCCCGCGCGCGCTCCAGCGCCCCGCGGTCAAAAAGGCCCGGGTGCTGGGCCCATTTGGCCAGGGCCTTGGGTTTCATGCTGCGCAGGAACATACGCGTATAGACCTGCCGGTTGAAACCGCGGCCGATGGCGTGGCCGCCGGCGGCGAGGTCCAGCGGCGAACACACCGCGGCGACAGCATCGACGACTTTCGACGCCTCGCCCTCCAGCTCACCGGCCCAGCGCAGCAGGGCGTTGCCGCCCAGCGAGATGCCCACGACCACGATGCGCCCGGCATGCACCGCGCGGAAACGCCGCAGGATCCAGTCGATCTCTTCCCAGTCCCCCGAGTGGTAAGCGCGCGGCGCGCGGTTCAGTTCCCCGCTGCAACCGCGGAAATGGGGCACCGCATAGGACATGCCTTGCTCGCGTGCAAAGCCTGCGAAGGCCTGCGCGTACTGGCTCTGCATCGAGCCTTCCAGGCCATGAAAAAGCACCAGCAGGGTATCGCCTTGGGCGCCAGCCAGCCAGTCCACGTCCACGAAGTCGCCGTCGGGCGTATCCCAGCGCTCGCGCCTGAATTGCGGCGCCGGGCCGTGCACACGGCGCGCATAGAGTGCGGACCAGATGGTCTGCAGATGGCCGCCGGGCAGCCAGAGGGGAGCGGTGTAGTGCTTCATAGGAATCTGGCTGTCATTGTCCTCCAGCCCGCGCACACGCAGGGTGCGCCGGTGTATTCTTGCGCCCATGTTGCGCTGTGCCCTGCTCCTCCTGTCGGCCGTCCTGCTCAGTGCCTGCGGCTCCCAGGAGTTCCGTCAGTTGCAGGCCGAGCGCCAGGCCGCCTGGCAGGAGCTGCAGGCCTTGCAGCAACAGCGCACGGCCCTGGTACGTAATCTGCTGGCCAGCACACGTGCCTTGCCAGCGGTGCCGGCCGCCCAATTCGTCCGCCTGGAGCAGGCGCGCGGCCAGGCCGCTGCTCTGCCCACCAGCAACCCTGACGATGTGCCTGCTCTCCAGCGCCAGCTGCAAACCCAGGCCGAACTCGCTTTGGCCTTGCGCCCGCTGCTGGAGGAGGCGCGACGCCAGCCCGGCCTGCAAGCCCTGGCCCAGCAGTTCGACGCCCTGGACAACCGTATGCGCGTGGCCCAGCAACGCTACCAGCTCG
>CAUPRZ010000126.1:0-6644 GCA_963513855.1 uncultured Hylemonella sp. | reverse complement strand
GTGAACTCGGCGTACAAGTTTCAGTGCACCAAGGGGCCCTTCATGTTGAGCCACTCGGCGTCTAACCCGTCGCTCAAGCGGACGTGCCTTCGGCACGCCGCTTACCTTCAACGTTAGCCTTGCCATGACTCGACACGTAGAGCTCAGTGTGGTCCTGTTAGCGGTTGTGCTGTATGCGGCAAGCCTGTTTTTCCCGGCATTTGCGTGTCCTCGTACCGCAAGCTTCATTGGCTATGAGGTGCTCCTCATTGGTTGGGTAGGCATTGTTGGTCTTGATCCTCGGTGGTTTGCAAACTCTGCGTTTGTCTGGGTAGTTGTTGCAACCTTCGATTCCAAGACCAATCGGCCGCCGCATTGGGTCGTTGGCCTAGCCGCACTGCTGGCATTCTTTTCATTTTTGCCCTCAGCTGGTTGCGCTGGTGGAGGTGGTGCCCCGGAAAGTTCAACGGGTCTTGCTCTGGGTGGCTACCTGTGGGTATCCGCTTTGGCCCTGGCTTGTGCCGTTGGTTTTTCTGGCCCTGATCATGCGTCCAACAAAGAGCGCGGCTAACCCCTCCACCGAGTGAACGCCCTACAACAAGCTTCGCATGCCTCCGGCCGCCCCTCATGTCGAACGTTAGGTTTCATATGCAGCCAACGCCGCTCGAATTGACAGAAAGCCTTTTGAGGTTCTGTCATGCGCACAATTACAAGGCACCTCCACTGCAGATGGCGGCGCTTGAATATTGCCGAACAGCAATAATCCATGGCGATATTCCGGCGGCTTGCCGCCATGCAGCGGAAATTATCATTGGTCCAATTCCATGGCAAGAGCAATTCGATCTCGCTACTCCCGAGCCGTTGGAGTACGAAGAGTCGGTTTATACGAAGGCGGTTTTCTATGGCCTTCTGCAATTGTGGAAACGCCTCATGAATGAATTGCAACCTCCGCTATGCAACTGCTGTCAGCGTCCGAAGACTCTCAGTTGGCATTGCGAGCGAGTTCAGCACAAATGAAGCCTAACCTTCCGGTCAAGCGCCAATCGCCTACGGCGCCGGCTTACCTCAAACGTTAGACCTCACCAGCACCTTCCGTCCACCCCCTCTCCGATCGCCACCATGAAACGCCAACTCATCAGCTCCGGATCCACCTTCTAAGAACAGATCGGCTACTCCCGGGCTGTCGCCCAGGGTCCGTTTGTTTTTGTCTCAGGCACCACCGGGTTCAACTACGAGACGATGAGCATCGAAGAAGGGGTGGCTGCACAGGCCGAGCAGTGCCTCAGGAACATCGACAGCGCACTAGGCCAAGCCGGCGCCAGCCTGGCCGACGTGGTGCGGGTCACCTATGTGTTGCCGAACGGGGAGGACTTCGAGGCTTGCTGGCCCGTCCTGAACAAGTATTTTGGGGCCATCCGCCCGGCCGCCATGATGATTTCGGCCAAGCTGCTCGATCCGCGCATGAAGATCGAGATCGAGGTGACGGCGATGAAACCATCGTCCTGAATTCACACTGACCCACGGGGCTTTTTTTAAAGGTCATGGATCTGTCGATTTTCCTGGCCCTCGTTCGTCGTAGCTGTACCGGGCAATAGCCTATATCTGGAGAGCAGACCATGCGGTTCATCATCACGGCGCAGGCGAGTGCGGACAGGAAGGCGGCTGAACAGGCGTCAGGCTTCGACGCGGAACTCTTCAAGGCCTATATGCGTTTCAACGAAGAGATGCACCAGGCCGGAGTCCTTGTGGCCTCCGAGGGCCTCAACCCCTCAGCACCCGGGGCCCGTATTGCGGTAGCCCAAGGCAAGCGCTACGTGGTGGACGGCCCCTTTGCCGAGTCGAAAGAGTTGGTGGGCGGTTTCTACCTCATCGAGGTGGGCTCGCTGGACGAGGCGATACAGTGGGCCCTGCGTGCGCCGTCTGGTTTCGGGTCGGACGACATCCTGGAGGTGCGTCAACTCACGGGTGCGGGCGACCTGCCCCCTGAAATCCTCCGGCTCATCACCGAAGCTGCGCCGACGTGGAGCGCCACGGCCTGGCAGTCGCGTTAGGCGAAGCAGGGCCTGGCGCTGCTGTGACATAGCAGGACCATCTTTCTCTATGGAGGCGTGACATGAGAACACCCGCAAAAAACACGATCTGTCTTTGGTACAAGAGCGGTGCTGAAGAAGCGGCACGGTTCTACGCCGAGACGTTCCCGGACTCCTTTGTCGGCGCCGTGTTCCATGCGCCGGGCGACTTTCCGTCGGGGAGAAAAGGGGACGTGCTGACCGTGGAGTTCACCGTCCTGGGCATCCCCTGTCTCGGGCTCAACGGCGGGCCGGTCTTCACCCAGAGCGAGGCGTTTTCCTTCCAGGTGGCCACCATGGATCAGGCCGAAACGGACCGTTACTGGAACGCGATTGTGGGAAATGGCGGTCAGGAAAGCGCTTGCGGCTGGTGCAAGGACAAGTGGGGCGTGTCCTGGCAAATCACCCCCGTGGTTCTGACACGCGCCATTGCCGATCCCGACCCGGCGGCCGCCAAACGCGCGTTTGATGCGATGATGGACATGCGCAAAATCGACATCCGTGCCATAGAGGCGGCGTTACGCGGCTGAGGGGCGGCTGCCTTGATGCTGCAGGCCGACGGCGCTGATCTCAAACACCTAGCATTTCAGCAAGAGATCTGAGGCCCTGCCATGAAGATGATCCTGACCTCCGCCCGCACACCCGATGAATACATTGCCGGCCTCCAAGGCTGGCAGCGCGCCTATGCCGAGGCACTGCGGGTCGCAGTTCATGCTGCTGCACCTGGCGTCGAGGAAGGGCTCAAATGGGGGCATCTGGTGTATTTCCTGAATGGCCCGGTATTGCTGATCCGTGCCGAGCCGCAGCGCGTGCTGTTCGGCTTCTGGCGTGGGCAGAACTTGCGGCACATCGAGCCACGCCTCAAACCGGGTGGCAAGTACGAGATGGCAACGCTGGCCCTGTTGCCAGGCACGCCGCTGGAACGTGACACCGTGCTGCGCCTGGTGCGCGAGGCCTGTGCGCTGAACCGCCGCCTGGGCGACCCCCGCGCCGTGGCGGGCACGGCCTGAAACAGATAGAGCCGGAGCCACCCATGCCGACCCGCCGCCATGCCCTGCGTCTGATCGCCCTGTTGCTGTGGGCTCTGCTGGGGGGCGCCATGGCGCAAGAGCCGCCGGCGAAGCGAACTTATGTGCTTGTGCATGGCGCCTGGGGCGGAGGCTGGGACTGGCGCACCGTGGCGGACCTCCTGGGGGCGCAGGGGCACCGCGTGCTGCGCGTCACGCTCACGGGCCTGGGGGAGAGGGTGCACCTGGCGAGCCCGGAGGTGGGGCTGGACACGCACATCAACGATGTGGTGAACACCCTGCTCTACGAGGACCTGCGCGATGTGACCCTGGTCGGGCACAGCTATGGCGGCATGGTCATCACTGGCGTGGCCGATCGCCTGCCCGAGCGCCTGGGGCATCTGGTCTATGTCGATGCGCTCGTGCCCGAGCATGGCGAGAGCGTGATGAGCTTTTTCAGGGCAGGGGGGCCACCGGGCGAGGTGCGCGCCGGCCTGCTGGTCCCGGCCTGGGTACCGCCAGGGGCCCAACCGCCCATGGACGTGCCCCAGCCCCTGAAGACCTTCGAGCAGCCCATCGTGCTCAGCAATCCCCTGCGCGAGCAGGTGCCGGCCACCTACATCCGGCTCATCGCGCCCAGGGCCCAGATCGAAGGGGCTGATCCCTTTGTGGCGCGCGCCCGGGCCAGGGGCTGGCACCTGGAGTCCCTGGAGGCCGATCACAACGCCCAGCGCTCGGCCCCGCAGGCGCTGAGTGCGCTGCTGGCGCGGGTGCGCTAGAGTCTTTTTTATCCACACCTTCCCTCTCCCGCCATGAGCAAGACCTGGACGGCCCCCGACGGCAAGCTGCGTTGCCACTGGTGCAGTGCCACGCCCGAGTACCTGGCCTATCACGATGAGGAGTGGGGGCAGCCTGTGGCGGATGATCAACGCCTGTTCGAGAAGCTGTGCCTGGAGGGTTTTCAGTCGGGGCTGAGCTGGCGCACCATCCTGGCCAAACGCGAGAACTTCCGTGCTGCCTTCCACGGCTTCGACTTCGAGCGGGTGGCGCGTTACACCGAGCGCGATGTGGCGCGCCTGCTGGGGGATGCGGGCATCGTGCGGCACCGGGGCAAGATCGAGGCGGCGATCAACAACGCGCAGCGGGCGCTGGAGCTGGTGGCACAGGAGGGCTCGCTCGCGGCCTTCATCTGGCGCTACGAGCCCGATCCGAAAATGCAGGGTCTGCCGCAGACCGCGTCCACCTCGCCGGAATCAGTGGCCCTGTCCAAAGAGCTCAAGAAACGCGGCTGGAAGTTTGTGGGCCCGACCACGGTTTATGCTTTCATGCAGTCCATGGGCCTGCTGAACGACCATGTTGAAGAGTGCGTGGTCCGCGCCCGGGTGACGAAGGCGCGCAAGGCCTTCAAGCGACCCTGAGATCGGAGTACAAGCAATGTCTGCCGGAGACTGGAAAGACCTCTACGCCGCTGCCGAGACAGGTGATTTGGCCCGTGTGCGCCATCACCTGCGTGCGGGCGTGGACCCCAACTACCAACACCCCGAGGTGTTGTGCACGCCGCTGGTGGCCAGCCTGATTCATGGGCACGAGGCCGTGGCCCTGTGCCTGCTGGAGCTGGGGGCCGACCCGCGCCTGCGCTCGGACTTCGACAACCTGACACCGCTGGAGGCGGCGCGCAAGCACGGGCGCACGGCCATCGAACAGCGCCTGCTGGCGCTTGGTGTGAAGGAAGAGCGCCAGCCTTTCTGGCGGCGCTGGCTGCCGGTCTGAAAAACCTTGTAACACCCGGCGTGTGCGGCGGCAGTAGACTGGTGTGTCTCTGTGCATCTGCTTCGTTTTTGCGGCCATGTCTGATCTCTCGCACCCGCCGCTGCAGGCGCTGGAAACCCGGATCCCCGCGCCCGTGATCGCGGTGCTGATTGCAGCGGCCATGCACCTGTTGCCACCTGTGACCGAGCTGGGCGAAGGTCTGGTCGTCCTGCGCCAGGTGATGCTGGACCTGAGCTGGCAGCTCAGTGGCCTGTGCGCGCTGGCGGCCTTCCTGGGCTTTATGCGCTTGCGCACCACCATCAACCCGCTCAAGCCCGAGCGCGCCTCGGTGCTGGTGACGGATGGCATCTACCGCTACACACGCAACCCCATGTACCTGAGCCTGCTGCTCCTGCTGCTGGGCTATGCCATCGACCTGTGGTACTGGCCGGCCCTGCTGGGCCCGACGGCCTATGTTGTCTACATCACGCGCTTCCAGATCCTGCCCGAGGAGCGGGTGCTGGAGGACAAGTTCGGCGCCGACTATCTGGCCTACAAACAGCGCGTGCGGCGCTGGATCTGAGAGCCTGCTCACGGTCGCCGCTGCACCAGGTCTGTGCCTGCGGCCCTGGCGCGCTGCCGCTTGTGGTGCGGACTGTGGCGTGCGCGCCATGCGGCCCTGCAGACGCTGGCGTTGGCTGCGGCCCCTTGTTATAAAAGCTGCTCCACAACACTTGCAGGGAGAGTCCATGTTTTTCGATCTGCCTACCTTCACCCTCATCCACGTCCTGCTCAGCGTGCTGGGCCTTGTCGCCGGGCTCGTGGTGGCGGGTGGCCTGATCTCCGGCGCGCGTCTGGATGGCTGGACGGCTTTTTTCCTGGCCACCACGGTGGCCACCAGCATCACGGGTTACGGTTTCCCGGCCGACAAGCTGCTGCCCTCGCACGTCGTGGGCGGCATCTCGCTCGTAGCCCTGGCCATCTGCCTGTACGCCCGCTACGGCCAGAAGATGGCCGGCAGCTGGCGCCGTACCTATGTGGTGACCGCGGTGACGGCGCTCTACCTCAACGCCTTTGTGTTGATGGTGCAGCTGTTCGTCAAGACACCGGCCCTCGTGAAGCTGGCGCCCACCCAGCAGGAGGCCCCGTTTGCGCTGACCCAGGGTGTGGTGCTGCTGGTCTTTGTCTGGATCGGCTGGAAGGCCAGTCGCGGTTTCCGGGGTTGAGGCCCTTGTCGATTTCTGCTGTTCTCGTTCGTCGTACAGTCTGAGGGACATCCTCGGATTGACAGGAGCAACCATGAGTACGACCAACACCGTCCGCCTGCACCGTGTGCTGCGCGCGCCGCCCGAGCGCGTCTACCGCGCCTTTCTCGACCCCGGCGCCATGGTCAAGTGGCTGCCACCACACGGCTTCACGGCCCAGGTGCACGAGATTGACGTGCGTGTGGGCGGGCGTTACAAAATGTCTTTCACCAATTTCAGCCGGGGGCAGAGCCATTCCTTCGGGGGTGAGTACCTGGAGCTGGTGCCGGGCGAGCGCATCGTCCACACCGACCATTTTGATGATGCCAATCTGCCCGGCGAGATGAAAACCACCCTCACCTTCAAGGCTGTGTTCTGCGGCACCGAGCTTCATGTGGTGCAGGAAGGCATCCCACCCATGATCCCCGCCGAGGCCTGTTATCTGGGCTGGCAGGAGTCACTGCAGCTGCTGGCGCTGCTGGTGGAACCTGATATCCCGGCCGAATGAGGGGCAGAACATGACGACCTACCGTGGAAGTTGCCACTGCGGCCGCGTGGCGTTTGAAGTCGCGGGTGAGCCCGACAGCGCCCTGTCC
>CAUPRZ010000125.1:0-6657 GCA_963513855.1 uncultured Hylemonella sp. | reverse complement strand
GCCGCAGCCAGCGTACGTCGGGGTGCCGGCGCACGATGCCCGAGGCGGTGCAGGGTGCGTCGAGCAGGATGGCGTCAAAGGGCCGGCCATCCCACCACGACGCCGGGACACCGGCGTCGGCGGCCAGCACACGGGCCTGGAGCCCCTGGCGCTGCAGGTTCTCCGTGATGCGCTGGCAACGTAAGGGATCGATGTCCAAAGCGGTGACATCGGCGTCGATCAACTCCAGCAGATGGGCAGTCTTGCCGCCGGGGGCGGCACAGGCGTCGAGCACACGCAGGCCGCTGCGGCCCTCCAGCCCCTGGACCAGCAGGGGAGCGGCCAGCTGGGCAGCCGCGTCCTGCACCGAAACACGGCCCTGGGCAAAACCGGGGATGGCTGTCACGGGCAAGGCCGCCGCCAGCGTGAGCGCCTGGGGCCCGTTGCGTCGTGCGCTGATGCCGGCGGCGCTCAAGGTGGCCAGGGCATCCTCCACGCTGCCCTGGCGCCGGTTCACGCGCAGGGTCATGGGGGCCTGGGCGTTGTTGGCCTGCAGAATGGCTTGCCAGTGCTGCGGCGCCTCCCGTTGTAGCCGGGTGATCCACCAGGCCGGGTGGTTCCAGCGCGCCACCGGGTCGGTGTCGGTCTGCGCGACCAGGGCTGCGCGCTCCCGCAGGAAACGGCGCAGGCAGGCGTTGATGAAGCTGGCCTGGGCCTGGGTGGCCTCTGTCCGTTTCGCCGCTTCCACCGCCTGGTTGACCAGGGTGTGGACCTCGTAGGGCGCGCCCTCGTCACGCCAGGCCAGGGCCAAAGCCAGGCACAACAGGGCATCGGGGGCCGGCCGTGGCTTGCGCGGGGCCAGCAGCTTCCGCAGCGCCTCGGCGCGGCCGAGCTGGCGCAGGGCGGCATAGACCAGGGCCTGCACACCGGGGCGCAGCAAGGCCGGCACGGCTTCAATGGCCGCGGTGCCGGAGGTCCCTGCGCGGATGGCCGCCAGGGCAACCGCACCGGCCTGCAACTGGCGCCACAGCGGAGGGGCGAGTCCGGGCTCACTCATGCAGGGGGTCCTTGTACTTTTTGTCGAGGGTCATCGGGTTCAAAAAAAATGCCCCAGGCACGGGGGTACCTGGGGCAGGGGCGCATGTCAGCGCGGGCACACGACCGGTGTTACTCGGTGGCGGCACCCTCGCTGCTCTGCGCGGCCAGCTCGGCGGCTTCCGCATCGGCGATGGCGCGGCGCTCGGCCTCGTCCATGCCTTCGCGGATCTTGCGTGCATCGTGATAGGCCATGCCGGTACCTGCGGGGATCAGGCGACCGACGATGACGTTTTCCTTCAGGCCACGCAGCTCGTCGCGCTTGCCCATGATGGCGGCTTCGGTCAGCACACGCGTGGTTTCCTGGAAGGAAGCCGCGGAGATGAACGAGTCCGTGGACAGCGAGGCCTTGGTGATACCCAGCAGCAGGTTGGTGTAGGTCGCGGGGATCTTGCCATCCTTGCGCAGCGCATCGTTGGTGTTGAGCATCTCGGAACGCTCCACCTGTTCGCCGCCGATGTAGCCGGAATCACCCGTGTTCTCGACCACCACACGACGCAGCATCTGGCGCACGATCACTTCGATGTGCTTGTCGTTGATCTTCACGCCCTGGAGGCGGTAGACGTCCTGCACTTCGTCGACGATGTAACGCGACAGTTCCTCGATGCCCAGCAGGCGCAGGATGTCCTGCGGATCGGCCGGACCGTCGACGATGCTTTCGCCCTTGTTGACCACCTGGCCTTCGTGCACCAGCACGTTCTTTTCCTTGGGCACCAGTTCAGACCATTCGCCGCCTTCGGGGTCGGTGATGACCAGACGGATCTTGCCCTTGGTCTCCTTGCCGAAGGACACGGTACCCGTGACCTCGGCCAGCATGCCCTTGTCCTTGGGCGTACGGGCTTCGAAGAGCTCGGCCACACGCGGCAGACCGCCGGTGATGTCGCGGGTCTTCTGGCCTTCGATCGGGATACGGGCCAGCACTTCGCCGGGGCCCACGTCCTGACCGTCACGCACCTGGATCAGGGCGCCGACCTGGAAGCCGATGGTCACCGAGTGATCGGTACCAGGGATCTTGACCTCGTTGCCCGAGGCGTCGATCAGCTTCACTTGCGGACGCACGACCTTGGCGGAACCACGGCGCTTCGGATCGATCACGACCAGGGTGGACAGGCCGGTGACTTCGTCCACCTGCTTGGCCACGGTCAGACCTTCTTCGACGTTCTCGAACTGGGTCTTGCCGGCGAACTCGGTAATGATCGGGCGGGTCAGCGGATCCCAGTTGGCCAGAATGGCACCGGCCTTGATCTGCTGGTCAGCCTTGACCGTCAGCACGGCGCCGTAAGGCACCTTGTGACGCTCGCGCTCACGGCCGTGTTCGTCATGGATGACGATCTCGCCGGAACGGGCGATCACCACCAGTTCCTTCTTGCTGTTGGTCACGTAGCGCATCGTGGCGTTGAAGCCGATGATGCCGTTGGACTTGGCTTCCACGCTGGAGGCGATGGCAGCGCGCGAGGCGGCACCACCGATGTGGAAGGTGCGCATCGTCAGCTGTGTGCCCGGCTCGCCGATCGACTGGGCGGCGATCACACCGACCGCCTCGCCCAGGTTGACCAGACCGCCGCGACCCAGGTCGCGGCCGTAGCACTTGGCGCACAGACCGAAACGGGTGGCGCAGGTCAGCGCGGTGCGGACCTTGACTTCATCGACGCCGGCGACTTCCAGCTCTTCGATGACATCTTCGTCCAGCATATTGCCTGCCGGCACCAGCACGGCGCGGGTCTCGGGGTGCAGCACGTCCTCGGCCGCGGTACGGCCCAGGATACGGTCGCGCAGCGACTCGATGACTTCACCGCCCTCGACGATGGCGCGCATCAGGGAACCGTCGGCCGTGCCGCAGTCGTCCTGCGTGACCACCAGATCCTGCGTCACGTCCACCAGACGACGCGTCAGATAGCCGGAGTTGGCCGTCTTCAGCGCCGTGTCGGCCAGACCCTTACGGGCGCCGTGCGTGGAGATGAAGTACTGCAACACGTTCAGACCTTCACGGAAGTTGGCCGTGATGGGCGTCTCGATGATGGAGCCGTCGGGCTTGGCCATCAGGCCGCGCATGCCAGCCAGCTGGCGGATCTGCGCAGCAGAACCGCGCGCACCCGAGTCGGCCATCATGTAGATGGAGTTGAAGGACTCCTGATCCACCGTCTTGCCGTGGCGGTCGGTGGTCTTCTCGGTACGCAGCTGGTCCATCATGACCTTGGAGACCTTGTCGCCAGCCTTGCCCCAGATGTCCACCACCTTGTTGTAGCGCTCACCGGAAGTGACCAGACCCGAGGTGTACTGCTGCTCGATGTCCTTGACCTCTTTTTCGGCCGACTCGATGATTTCGTGCTTTTCCTTGGGCACCAGCATGTCGTCGATGCAGATCGAGATGCCGGCCTTGGTCGCCAGGCGGAAACCGTTTTGCAGCAGCTTGTCTGCAAACACCACGGTCTCCTTCAGGCCACACTTGCGGAAGGACACGTTGATCAGCTTGGAGATTTCCTTCTTCTTCAGCGCCTTGTTGATGTTGCTGAAGGGCAGGCCCTTGGGCAGGATCTCGGACAGCAGGGCGCGGCCCACCGTGGTCTCGACCAGACTGGTCGAGGGCACGAATTCGCCGGAATCCTTGTCCTTGGTCCACTCGGTCAGACGCACGCTGATCTTGGCCGTCAGCTCGACCTGGCTGTTGTCCAGCGCGCGTTGCACTTCGGAGGTGTCGGCAAAGATCATGCCTTCGCCCTTGCCGTTGGTGCGCTCACGCGTCGTGTAGTACAGACCCAGCACCACGTCCTGCGAAGGAACGATGGAGGGCTCGCCGTTGGCGGGGAACAGCACGTTGTTGGAGGCCAGCATCAGGGTGCGGGCTTCCATCTGGGCTTCCACCGACAGCGGGATGTGCACGGCCATCTGGTCGCCGTCGAAGTCGGCGTTGAAGGCGGCGCAGACCAGCGGGTGCAGCTGGATGGCCTTGCCTTCGATCAGGATGGGCTCAAACGCCTGGATGCCCAGACGATGCAGCGTCGGTGCGCGGTTCAGCAGCACCGGGTGCTCCTTGATCACCTCTTCCAGGATGTCCCAGACCACCGGCGTGCCGGATTCGACTTCCTTCTTCGCCGCCTTGATGGTGGTGGCGATGCCCATGGCTTCCAGGCGCGAGAAGATGAAAGGCTTGAACAGCTCCAGGGCCATCAGCTTGGGCAGGCCGCACTGGTGCAGCTTGAGGGTCGGGCCCACGGTGATGACGGAACGGCCCGAGTAGTCGACGCGCTTGCCCAGCAAGTTCTGGCGGAAACGACCGCTCTTGCCCTTGATCATGTCGGCCAGGGACTTGAGGGCACGCTTGTTGGCGCCCGTCATGGCCTTGCCGCGGCGACCGTTGTCCAGCAGCGAGTCCACAGCTTCCTGCAGCATGCGCTTTTCGTTGCGCGCGATGATTTCCGGAGCCTTGAGCTCCAGCAGGCGACGCAGACGGCTGTTGCGGTTGATGACACGACGGTACAGATCGTTCAGGTCGGAGGTCGCGAAGCGGCCGCCGTCCAGCGGCACCAGCGGACGCAGGTCCGGCGGCAGCACGGGCAGCACATCCAGCACCATCCACTCGGGCTTGATGCCCGACTTCTTGAAGGCTTCCAGCACCTTGAGGCGCTTGGCGTTCTTCTTGACCTTCAGTTCGGAACCGGTCAGGTCACCACGCAGACGCTCAATCTCGGTGTCGATCTCGATGCCTTGCAGCAGGTCCTTGATGCCTTCGGCGCCCATCTTGGCGGTGAACTCGTCACCGTATTCCTTGACCTTGGCGTCGTAGTCGTCCTCGGACATGATGCCGAATTTCTTCAGCGGGGTCATGCCGGGGTCGGTCACCACATAGGCTTCGAAGTACAGCACGCGTTCGATGTCGCGCAGCGTCATGTCCAGCACCAGGCCCAGGCGCGAAGGCAGGGACTTCAGGAACCAGATGTGGGCGCAGGGGGCGGACAGGTCGATGTGACCCATGCGCTCGCGGCGCACCTTGGTCTGCGTGACTTCAACGCCGCACTTCTCGCAGATCACGCCGCGGTGCTTGAGGCGCTTGTACTTGCCGCACAGGCATTCGTAGTCCTTGATGGGGCCGAAGATCTTGGCGCAGAACAGGCCGTCACGTTCGGGCTTGAAGGTGCGGTAGTTGATGGTCTCGGGCTTCTTCACCTCGCCGAAGGACCAGGAACGGATCTTTTCGGGCGAAGCCAGGCCGATCTTGATGGCATCGAAATGCTCATCCGGCGTGAACTGCTTGAACAGGTCGAGTAGGGATTTCATAGAACTCTTTCCTTAATCTTTTTTCACGCGGTACTTCAAGAACGCTCGAGCTCAATGTCCAGGCCCAGGGAACGAATTTCCTTGACCAGCACGTTGAACGACTCGGGCATGCCAGCTTCGATGGCATGTTCGCCCTTGACGATGTTCTCGTAGACCTTGGTACGGCCCTGCACGTCGTCAGACTTGACGGTGAGCATTTCCTGCAGCGTGTAGGCCGCGCCGTAGGCTTCCAGTGCCCACACTTCCATTTCACCGAAACGCTGGCCGCCGAACTGGGCCTTGCCACCCAGCGGCTGCTGGGTAACGAGGGAGTAGGGGCCGGTCGAACGGGCGTGCATCTTGTCGTCCACGAGGTGGTGCAGCTTGAGCACGTGCATGTAGCCGATGGTCGTCGGGCGCTCGAACTGCTCGCCGGTGCGGCCGTCGAACAGGCGAGCCTGCGTACGGGCAGCGGTCAGGCCCTTGGCCTTGACCACTTCTTCCGGGTAAGCCAGTTTGAGCATGGTGCGGATGTCTTCTTCCGTGGCGCCATCGAACACCGGGGTGGCGAAGGTCACACCGGTGGACAGATTGGTGGCCATCTCGGTGATCTGCCCATCGCTGAGCTTGGCCAGGTCTTCCGCACGGCCCGAGTTGTTGTAGAAGTTCTCAAGGAACTTGCGCAGCTCGGTGGCCTTGGCTTCCTCTTGCAGCATGTCGCCCAGGCGCTGGCCGATACCCTTGCCGGCCCAGCCCAGGTGCACTTCCAGCACCTGGCCCACGTTCATGCGCGAAGGCACGCCCAGGGGGTTGAGCACGATGTCGCACGGCGTACCGTCGGCCATATAGGGCATGTCTTCGACCGGAACGATCTTGGACACCACACCCTTGTTGCCGTGGCGGCCGGCCATCTTGTCGCCAGGTTGCAGGCGGCGCTTGACGGCCAGGTAGACCTTGACCATCTTGAGCACGCCCGCGGGCAGCTCGTCGCCCTGCGTGAGCTTCTTGCGCTTCTCTTCGAAGGCCAGGTCAAAGCTGTGACGCTGCTGTTCGATCGAGTTCTTGATGCTTTCCAGCTGGCTGGCGATTTCGTCGTCGGCCGGGCGGATGTCGAACCAGTGGAACTTCTCGACGGAAGCCAGATAGGCCTTGTCGATCTTGCTGCCCTTGGCCAGCTTCTGCGGGCCGCCGTTGGCGACCTTGCCGTTGAGCAGCTTCTCGATACGGTCAAAGGCGTCGGCTTCCACGATACGCAGCTGGTCGTTCAGATCCAGGCGGAAACGCTTCAGTTCGTCGTCGATGATCTGCTGGGCGCGCTTGTCGCGTGTG
>CAUPRZ010000124.1:0-6658 GCA_963513855.1 uncultured Hylemonella sp. | reverse complement strand
GTGCATTGGCCAGCACCAGGGGCACACCCGTCGCGGCACAAGCCGCCGCCAGATTGGGCCAGACCTCGGTCTCCATCAGGATGCCGACACGGGGTTGGAAATGCGCGAGGAACCGCGCCACGGCCTCGGGGGTGTCCCAGGGCTGCCAGACCTGCAGATCGCCCTCGCGCAGCAGGCCCGCGCCTTCGGCGCGGCCCGTGGCCGTGCCGTGCGTGAGCAGCAGCCGATAGTCCGGCCACAGCGCGCGCAATTCCTTCAGCAACACGGCGGCGGCACGGGTCTCGCCCAAGGAGACCGCATGGATCCAGAGCGTGCGGCCGTCGGCCGGCAGCGCGGGCAGCTCGTAACGGCCGAAACGTTCTTCCACGGCGACCAGATAACCGGGCTCGGCGCGACCACGGCGCGCCAGCTTGCGCCGCAGCAGGGGCTGCAGCGCGCGCATCAACAGGGAATAGATGGCGCGCACCATCAAACAGCCCGCCCCGCGACATCCAGCCAGGCCGACCAGACCGCATCCACCGCAGGCAGAGGCTGCGCATACACGCTGCGCTGCCGCCCCCGGGCGATGGGCCCGGTGCGCCAGGCGGTATCGAAGTTGTAGAGCTGCACATGGGGCAGGTCCAGGGCCACGGCGATATGGCTCAGGCCACTGTCCACGCCGATCACACCGGCACAGCCTGCCAGGGCATCGGTGAGGGCATCCAGAGGCAGGCGCGGCCAGACCACGGCATTCGGCATCTGCTGCGCCAGGGCATGGCAACGCTGTTCTTCTTCGTCCGTGCCGTGCAGCAGGGCCACGTCGTAGCCTTCGGCGTCCAGCCGCTGTGCCAGCGTGAGCCAGTGGTCCGCCGGCCACTGCTTGTCCGCGCGCGAAGTGCCATGCACCAGGGCCACCACGGGACGAACGGCGATCATGCCCACGGCCACACGCTCGGAGGCTGCCTGCGGATGCAGGCCATAGACTTCTGGCGTCGGCATCGCATAACCCAGGGCTCGCGCACAGAGTTCTCTTGAACGCTGCACCGCATGCACGTGCGGTGCCATGCGCACGGCCACGTCGGCCACCCAGCGTGTGGGGGCCTCGTAGCCCGAGCCCTCGGTGCGATTAGCCAGGGCGTAACGCTTGCCGCCCGGGGCCAGACGGGCCAGCCAGGCCACCAGCGCCGATTTGCTCAGGCCCTGCAGATCGATGACGGCGTCATAGGCCTCGGCCTGCAACTCAGTCTTGAACGTCTTCCACTGCGAGCGTGTCGCCGCGGCAAACGGCGCCTTGCGCCAACGCCTCAGCTCGCAGGGGATGATGCGGCGCACGCCCTCGCAGCGCTGCACCAGCGGTGCAAAACCCTTTTCAAGCACCCAGTCGATGTTCGCCTGCGGAAAGGCGCGGCGGATGTCCTGCACGGCCGGCATGGTGTGCACCACGTCGCCCAGCGAGGACAGCTTGACAATAAGGATTTTCAAATCAGTGTGCCGCGGCGGCAAAGGAAGCATCGGGCTTGACGCTGCGCAGCAGGGTCAGCATCTCGTGCTCGATACGCTGCAGCGCTGCAGCCGTGTGGCCCTCGAAGCGCAGCACCAGCACAGGCGTGGTGTTGGAGGCACGGATCAGGCCAAAACCGTCGGGCCAGTCCACACGCACGCCGTCGATGGTGTTGACCGTGGCGGGCTTCGCAAAGTTCGCTTTCTTCTGCAGCTCGTCCACCAGCCGGTGCGGCTCGCCCTCGGCGCACTTGACGTTGAGTTCGGGTGTGGAGTGGCTGGTGGGCAGGGCGTTGAGCACGGCGCCCACGTCCTGCGAACGGCTCAGGATCTCCAGCAGACGAGCAGCGGCATAGGTGCCGTCGTCGAAACCAAACCAGCGCTCCTTGAAAAATATGTGCCCGCTCATCTCGCCGCCCAGCGGGGAGTTGATCTCCTTCATCTTGGCCTTGATCAGCGAGTGGCCGGTCTTGAACATCAGGGGTTGGCCGCCTGCGGCTTGAATGGCCGGCGCGAGACGTTGTGAGCACTTGACATCAAACACGATGGTGCCCCCGGGCACACGGCTCAGCACGTCCTGCGCGAACAGCATGATCTGGCGGTCGGGGTAGATGTTCTGGCCGTCCTTGGTGACGATGCCCAGGCGGTCGCCATCGCCGTCGAAGGCCAGGCCCAGCTCGGCATCGCTGCTCTGCAAGGTCTTGATCAGGTCGCGCAGGTTCTCGGGCTTGCTCGGGTCGGGATGATGGTTGGGGAAGGTGCCGTCCACTTCGCTGTAGAGCTCGATCACGTCGCAGCCCAGCGCGCGCAGGATGGCGGGCGCCGAGGCGCCGGCCACGCCATTGCCCGAATCGACCACGATCTTCATACGACGCGCCAGCTTGATGTCACCCACAATGCGGTCGCGGTAAGACGCATAGACATTGAGGTTGCTGACCTTGCCGCCTTCGCGCAGCTGCCAGCTCTCGGCCTCCATGCAACGGCGCAGGCCCTGGATCTCCTCGCCATAGATGGCGCGACCGGCCAGCACCATCTTGAAGCCGTTGTAGTCGGCCGGGTTGTGGCTGCCCGTGACCTGGATGCCGCTGCTGCAGACCGTGCTGGCCGCGAAATACAGCATGGGTGTGGTGACCATGCCCACATCGATGACCTCGATACCCGTGGCCATCAGACCGCGGATCAGGGCCGCGCTGAGCGACGGGCCGCTGAGGCGCCCGTCGCGGCCCACGGCCACACGTGTTTCACCGGCCTGGCGCGCGGCCGTACCGAAGGCCCGGCCCAGGGCCTCGGCCACGGCTTCGGTGAGGGTTGACGGGACGATGCCGCGGATGTCATAGGCCTTGAAGATCGTGGGAGAGACTTGCATGGATGTAAGCTCGTTGGGAAGAGGAATCGGGTCCGCGGCGCGGGTGGCGCCCAGTGTAGGCGGGGCTATGTCACGGCCCTGTGAAGCGGGCAGATAATCAGCCTGCCCATGAACTCCGCCCGCAAGACCAAAATCAAGCTCAGGCAGCATCCGCCGCGCAACCCCCTGGTGGTGCCGGCCCTGCAGCGCAAGGCCGGCTCGCATCGCAAGTCTCGCAAGAGCGAGCGCCAGGCCCAGCAGCGCGCCCTGCGCAAGGACCTGGGGGCCTAGAAGGCCATGGGCTGACGCCACCACCAGGCCAGCCCGCCCAGGGCAGCAAAAAAGACCGTGAGCTGGCCCAGGGCCATCCAGAGGAAACGCCGCGCCAGCTGGTCCGGCTCGTGGTTGCTGATGAGGTAAAGACTGGAGGGCGCACCCTCGACCAGATGCAGCTCGGGCTGGCTCCGCAGTTCGCGGTGTTTTTTCTCAACCTCGCCATGTGCCAGCCGGCGTGCCAGCGCCCACTCACGTTCGCTGATCTCTCCGTCATGGTCGAGGTCGAAGCGTTTGAGCAGGCCGGGCCGATCCTGCTTCCAGCCGGCCAGCAGGTCGCGTACATCGGCCCCGGCGTCCAGACCCTGGTGTGGGTGACGGGTCAGGAAATTGCCCAGCACGTAGATGCGGTCCTGCTGCCGCAAGGTCCACTCCACGTAACGGTAGTCACCGTTGTTCCAGCGCTTGCAATGCCGGGTCACAATCTCGGCGCCATCCGGGTCGACCAGACACTGGCCGCTGCCGTCGTCGAGGACAAAACTGGCCTGGCTCTGGGCCTGTTCGACCAGCTCCCATTTGTCGTCGCTGCCCTTGTGCTCGACCTGGTAGCGGTACCAGAGACAGGCGGCGCCGCTCAGCGGCGACTGCAGGGGATTGAGGTCCAGCGGCCGACCTGTGCCATGCAGCTCCACATAACCCTGGGCCGCACTCGCGATGCGCGAAGTTGCCATGCCCGTGATGGCATGGCGCCGCTGCAGGGCCCGCACCCAGCCCAGCAGGGCTAAGAGCGCAACGCCCCCCAGCACGCCCAGCCAGACTTCGCGCCGCCCCGTATGAAAACCCGCGGCCAGCAGCATGAACTGAAGGAAGGCGATGCCCGCATGGAGTGAGCCCAGCCCCCGGCCGAAGGAAAGATGCCAGCTCATGGCAGACCGCGTGCCGCGGTGCTCAGCTCTTGAAAAGCTGGCGCACGTCCACGTCGGCCTTCTCGTGGTCGGCGAATTCGAGCAGCGGATGGTGCTTGAAATTGAACAGGCGGGCGACCAGGGCATCCGGGAAGGAGTCGACGCGCACATTGTTGAGGTTGACCGACTCGTTATAGAGCTCGCGGCGGTCGGAGATCAGGTTTTCCAGGGAGCTGATGCGCTGCTGCAGCTGCATGAAGTGCTCGTTGGCCTTGAGCTCGGGGTAGGCCTCGGCTACGGCGAAGATCTGGCCCAGGCCCGTGCGCAGCGCGCCCTCGGCGCGGCTCAGGGCCGGCACATCATGGGCCTCACGCGCGGTCTGCACCCGGCTGCGCGCCTCGATCACGGCCTGCAGGGTGGCCTGCTCGAACTGCTTGTACTGCTTGCAGACCTCGACCAGCTTGGGCAGTTCGTCATGGCGCTGCTTGAGCGACACATCGATATTGGCCCAGGCCTTGGCCACGTTGTGCTTGAGCTGCACCAGGCCGTTGTAGAGCATGACGACGTAGACCAGGCCCACGGCCACCACGCCCCAGAAAATCGCCGTACCGACTGACATGAGCTGCCCTCCTGAAGTTGTCGAGGGCCATCATACGAGCGCGCGCAGCCTGTCGCCCCGGACACCATGAAAAAAGGGACAGGCCTCGCGGCGCTGTCCCTTTTTGGCGACGCGATCCTGCTTACGCGGCCACGGCCTCGACCACCGGCGTGCGGATCAGGTGGTCAAAGGCGCTCAGTGCAGCCTTGGCGCCGTCACCAGCGGCAATCACGATCTGCTTGTAGGGCACGGTCGTGCAATCGCCCGCGGCGAAGACGCCCGGCACATTGGTGTGGCCCTTGGCGTCCACCACGATCTCGCCGTAGCGGCTGAGGTCCACCGTACCCTTGAGCCATTCGGTATTGGGCACCAGGCCGATCTGCACGAACACGCCTTCAAGCGCCACGTGTTTCGTCTCGCCGCTCACACGATCCTTGTAGCCCAGGCCATTCACACGTGCGCCGTCACCCGTGATCTCGGTGGTCTGCGCGTTGACGTGGATGGTGACGTTGGGCAGGCTCTTGAGCTTGCTCACGAGCACGGCGTCGGCCTTGAGCTGGTCAGCAAACTCGACCAACGTCACGTGCTGCACGATGCCGGCCAGGTCAATCGCCGCTTCCACGCCCGAGTTGCCGCCGCCGATCACGGCCACACGCTTGCCCTTGAACAGGGGGCCGTCGCAGTGCGGGCAGTAGGCCACGCCGCGGTTCTTGTACTCCTGCTCGCCGGGCACGTTGACGTTGCGCCAGCGTGCACCGGTCGACAGGATGACGCTCTTGGCCTTGAGCACGCCGCCGTTGGCCAGCTGCACCTCGGTCAGGCCGCCCACTTCGGTGGCGGGCACCAGCTTGTCGGCGCGCTGCAGGTTCATGATGTCCACCTCGTAGTGGCGCACCTGGGCTTCGAGCGCGGCGGCGAACTTGGGGCCGTCGGTCTCGAGCACGGAGATGTAGTTCTCGATGGCCATGGTGTCGTTGACCTGGCCACCGAAACGCTCGGCCGCTACACCCACGCGGATGCCCTTGCGCGCCGCGTACACGGCAGCCGCGGCACCGGCCGGGCCGCCGCCGACGATCAGCACGTCATAGGGGTCCTTGGCGCTGAGCTTGGCCGCCTCGCGCTCTTCGGACTTCACGTCGAGCTTGCCAACGATCTCTTCCACGGTCATACGACCCGAACCGAAGACCTGGCCGTTGAGCCAGCTCATGGGCACGGCCATGATCTGACGCGCGTCGACTTCAGCCTGGTAGAGGCCCCCATCGATGATCGTGGTCTTGATGCGCGGGTTGAGGATGGCCATGAGGCTGGTCGCCTGCACCACGTCCGGGCAGTTGTGGCAGCTCAGGGACATGTAGACCTCGAAATTGAAGTCACCGTCCAGAGCCTTGATCTGCTCAATCACCTCGGCCTCGACCTTGGGCGGATGACCACCGGTCCACAGCAGGGCCAGCACGAGCGACGTGAACTCGTGGCCCAGCGGGATGGCCGCAAAACGCACGCCGGTGGTTTCGCCTGCGCGGGCGATCACGAAGGAGGGCTTGCGCGCATCGGTGCCGCTGTCATCGAAGCTCACCTGATCCGACAGCGCGGCGATCTCCTGCAGCAGGGTACGCAGTTCGGTCGACTTCTCGCCGCCATCGAGCGAGGCGATCAGACGGATCGGGCGCTGCAGCTTGGTCAGGTAGGCCTGGAGCTGGGATTTGAGGGTGTCGTCGAGCATGGTGTTCTCCTGGGGGTTTCGGGCATGCAATGCCGCCGTGGGATGGGCTGGTGTCCTTGTGGGACCCCAGCCCATCGGGCTGCGGAACTGTCAGGCGTCTGACGCCGCGTGGGAGCTTAGATCTTGCCGACCAGGTCCAGGGACGGGGTCAGGGTCTTGGCGCCTTCGTTCCACTTGGCGGGGCACACCTGGCCGGGGTTGGCGGCGGTGTACTGGGCAGCCTTGAGCTTGCGCAGGGTTTCCTTGACGTCGCGGGCGATCTCGTTGGAGTGGATCTCGGCAGTCTTGATGATGCCGTCCGGGTTGATCACGAAGGTACCGCGCAGGGCCAGGCCTTC
>CAUPRZ010000123.1:0-6658 GCA_963513855.1 uncultured Hylemonella sp. | reverse complement strand
TCCGCCTTGAGCCGGCGGCGCATGTCCTTGCCCAGCAGCAGCAGGATGGAGACCAGCGCGATCGACATGGCCGTGACCAGGGCCGTAAGCACATTGGGGAAAAGTTCGGGCGCCCCGCGCCAGCTGTCCATGCGCAGCACCAGTGTCGTGCCCGGCAGGTCCAGCAGGTGCTGGGCCGTGAACACGCGGCTGCCGCGGCGCGCATTGCCACGGATGGCCAGGCGGGTGCCGTCGCCTTCGGTGAAAGACACCTCCTGGCTGCGCGTGAGCTGACGCGCCAGATCGTCCAGCAGATCCTGCAGGGAGTAGGTGACCACCAGATAGCCCATGACCACGCCAGCGCTGGCCAGGGGCAGGCACATCTCCATGACTTCCAGGCCCAGACCGTCGGTCATGGGCACAAAGTAGCTGCCTGAATAGGCCGGGCCGCTGAGGCGACGCGCCACATTGCAGACCTGCGTCACCTCCGACAGCACGCTCTCGCGCCCCAGGCGCTCGAACACCGGCGGCCGGTAGGGCGTGCCAGCCTGGGCCAGGACGCTGAAACCGGCATCGCGCCATTCGATGCGCAGCAGTTCGCGGCGCTCGCGCATCAGGGCCGTGGCCTCGGTGGTCCAGGCGGCCGGCCGGGGCTCGCCGAACTGCAAGGCCTGCAGGCTCTGCAGATTGCGCGTGAGGCGCGAACGGATGTCACCCACGGCATCGGCTGCGTCGCGCTCCAGCCGGCTCTGCAGCTGGCTGGCCTCGTAACGGCCGGCCAGCCAGACCAGGGTGACCAGCAGAGCCACGACCAGGGCCGTCAGCGCCGACCAGAGCAGGCGGCGGCGCCACTGCAGCTGACGCCAGCGCCCGGGGCGGGGTTCGCTCAGCAACAGCTTCACAGCACCCGATGACCCAGGGCCGGCAGTTGCTGGCGACACTGCCGCAGCAAGGCGGCGTCGAGTTCGGCCAGCACCAGGCCCTCGCCCTCGGGCAACACGCCCAGCACGCGCCCCCAGGGATCGACCACCATGCTGTGGCCCCAGGTGCGGCGGCCGTTTTCGTGTTGGCCCCCCTGGGCCGCAGCCGCCACATAGGCCAGGTTCTCGATGGCGCGTGCGCGCAGCAGCGGCTCCCAGTGCGCCTGGCCCGTGGTGTGGGTGAAGGCGCTGGGCACCAGCAGCAGCTGGGCCCCGGCCTGCGCATGGGCACGGTAGAGCTCGGGGAAACGCAGGTCGTAGCAAATGCTCAGGCCCACACGCCAGGTCTGGCCGTCGCGCGAGGGCAGATCGAAGCTCACGGGCGTCTGGCCGGGCTGCAGGGTGCGCGCCTCGTCGTAGGACTCGCGGCCATTGTCATAACGGAACAGATGGATCTTGTCGTAACGGGCCTCGCAGCTGCCGCTGGGCGAGTAGACGCAGTTGCTGTTGTACGCCCGCGGATCCTCGGCAGCGGCCGCCTCCAGGGGCAGGGTGCCTCCGACGATCCACAGGCCCAGTTCGCGCGCCGTGTCCGCCAGGAAATCCTGAATCGGCCCCTGGCCCGGCTGTTCACGGATGCGCAGCTTGGCCTCGTCACCCTGGCCCATGAGGCAGAAATACTCGGGTAACACGGCGAGTTCGGCGCCCTGCTGCGCCGCCTGTTCGAGCAGGGCGCGGGCACGCGCGAGATTGGCATCCAGCGCGACGCCCGACACCGTCTGGATGGCCGCGATTTTCATGGCGGGTTCTCGGAGGGTGTCACCGGTGGAGACGGCGGGACCTCGACCTTCACCATCTGCGGCTCGGTCCAGGTTCCCGTGACACGGAACTCCTGCGTGGCCGCGGCCATGGCGGGGCGGCGCAGAAAGTACTGGGCCAGGAAGGTGCCCAGGCCGACGGCAGGGTTGATGACCGTGGCGATGAGCGAGGCCGTGCCGGCATTGATCTCGGGCACGATGACCACACGCAGGTCCTGGGTCTCGCGCGCCAGGTCAGCCTGACCGCTCATGAGCACGGCGGCGTTCACGCCCTTCATCTGCAGGTTGTTGGTGTTGGCCATGCCCTGGGCGATCTGCACGTCGCCGCGCACAAAGTCAAAGGCAAAACCCTGGCTGAAGACGTCGCGGAAGTCCAGCGTGAGGCGGCGTGGCAGCGACTGCAGGCTCAGGATGCTCAGCAGCTTGGCCAGGCCCGGGTCGGCCTTGAGGAACTGGCCACGTTCGATGTTGATGTTGAAGCCTCCGCCCAGCGTCGGATAGTCCAGCGCCATCGGTGAACCGGCCCAGCTCACCTGGCCTTCCATGAGGCCGTTGCCGGCACGCACCAGATCCGGCATGCCCAGGCGGCTCAGCAGGCCACCGGCGTCGACCACCTGCAGCCGAAAGTTCATGGCCGTGCGACGCCGTTCGCTGCGCACGCCCGTCACGGGCGCACGCGGCGGCGTGACACGACCCGCAAGTTCATCGGCTTCCTGGTTGACGGCCCAGCTGCCGCTGGCGGTGAACTCCGCCTCGGGCATGAGGAGGTGCAGGCGGTTCAGACGCCACTCGCGCGCGCCACCGTCACGCCGCGCCAGGCCGCGGTTGACCGCCTCGACCTCCAATCGACCCAGGTTCTTGCCGCGCAGCTCGAAACTGTCGATCACCACGTCCAGCGCCGGGATGCCAATGGGTTGCTCGTCGAGCAGCTTCTCGACGCCGCTGGCGTTCTCCTGCGCCAGCGCCAGGCGCGCCAGGCGTGCATGGACGCTACCGGCCCCGACACGCTCCGGCATGCGGTATTCGACGTAGCCACTGAGTTCGCGCGCATCGACGTTGGCACGCCAGGTCCGGTCCTCGCGTGTGCCCCCGGCCACGAACTGGCGCAGGGTCTGGCCCCCGGCCTGCAGCGTGGCCCCCTGCACCGTCAGGCGGGTGGGCAGGTAGCCGTGCAGGGCCGCGGGCACGCCCCCGCCCGTGGACACGACCCCCGGCTCGGCCATGGCACGGCGCCAGGCGTCCAGATCCAGCGTATCGAACAACACGCTGGCCACCACGCCTTCTTCCGGCAGGGCCACACTCTGCCCCTCGGGCTGGCCCACGCCGATGGCGCCACGCAGCACACGCACGGCGCCGTCGGCATGCTCACGCACATAACGCAGCGAGACCAGTCGACCCAGATCGAAACGCAACAGGTCACGCTGTGGCGTGGCTTCATCGCCCACCACCTGGCCCGGCTCGGTGCCCATCAGGCTGGTTTGCAGGCGCAGGGGCAGGGCCGTCTCGGCCGATTTGCTCAGCGGCGCGGGCAGGTTAAGCGCCAGGCCCTGCAGACTGGACGTCAGCTGGAGCTCGGGCACACCCTGGCGCAGGCCGAACTCGGCCGTGTAGCTGGTGCTGCCACTCATCTGCCGGGCCAGGGCCGTGAGCGCACCGAGCTGGTTTTCCTGCCGCAGGCCCTGGGCACTGACGGTGCCCTGCACACGCAGGCGCGGCTGAGCCGCGGTCGGTGCGCCAGGCAGGGTGATGGTGCCGCCCTCGGCGCGCGCATCACCGCCCAGCAGGCGGGCCTGCACGCCGGCCAGCGCGAAACCGCGCTCGCTGAAATGCACCGTGCCGCGCGCTCGTGTGAGGCGCGGCAGCTCCGGCGCCAGCTGCAGTTCGTTGCCGGCCAGCCGGATCTGGCCCTGCACCGCGGAGCGTTCGAGTGCCAGCAAGGGCAGGTCCAGCTTCAACTGGCCCTCAAAGTTGCCCGTAGCACGCGCCGGCCCCAGCAGGCCGCCGAGCATGGCGTCGAGCGGCGAGGGTCGCACCAGGCCCTGCAGCAGATCATCCAGCGGGCCGGCCAGCTGCAGATTCGTCTGCACCCGCGTGTCCTGTCCCATGTCGGGAATGCTGGCCTCGCCCTGGACGATGCGCAGCTGCGGCACCCCGTCCACACGGGCCGCTATGTTGCGCAGTTGCAGGCTCGTGCGGTCGATCTGCAGGTCGGCACGCAGCTCCGTGAGCGCGGGCCAACCGGGTTGCCCGGCCGGCAGCAGGCTGGCGGGCACATAGACAAAACGGGTGTCCTGCACCTGGGCCGTGATGCGAAACTCTCCCTGGCCGGGTTGACGGAAAGGGAAGTCGTGCAGATCGCCCTTGACGCGGAAACGCGCGCCACTGGCCCGACCATGGGGCAGGCCCAGGCGCAGGTAGTCACGCACCTGGGCATCCAGGGCCCGGGGCAGGTAGCGGTGCAGGGCTGCCAGCTCAGCGCGGCTGAAGCTGCCCTGCAGGTCCAGCACACCGGGCAGACGCTGCGCGCCCGCGCCGGTCTGCCACTTGAGCTGGAAGTCGCCCTGGGCCTCGGCATTGGCAAAACGCGCGTTGTTGATCTGCAGGCTGGTCTGTTCCCCCTGATGACGCCACTGCAACTCGGCCGCCAGCTGTTCCAGTTCGATGCGGGCTTGCTCAAAGACGCCGGGCAGCTCCAGATGGCCCTGTTGCACCAGCACGCTGGCCCGGCCGCCATCCTGGGTGAGGTCGAACTCCACGGTCAGGCCACGCACGCCAGGCGATCCGATGGCGTCCACCGGGGCCGCCCCCTCGGCCAGCGGCTGCAAACGAGGATGCGAGGCCACGTCGAGCCGGCTCAGGCGGCCGCGTGCATCGAAGGCCCGTGGCGCTTCCCAGGGCCCTTGCCAGCGCGCCTGCAGCTGCTCGACCTGACCTTGGGGCAGGTAGATCTGCAAGGCCCGGTGCAGGCGCGGCCCCAGGGGCAGGCGCTGGCCCAGCTGGGCCAGCTGGGCCAGATCGATACCACTGACACGCAACTCACCACGCTCGGCGGCGGCCGCGCCCGGCGGCTGTGTGTGGCTGAGCCGCATATCGCCACCGCGCCACTTCAGGCCCTCACGGGTGTCGAAGTTCAGGCCCTGGGTGGACACCTCGTAGCCGCTGTCCAGCAGGCGCAGGCCCAGGCGGGCACTCAGACGATCCAGCTCCAGCGCCGGCAGTTCCGGTCCGAGCCGCAGGTCCAGCCGGGTCAGGGCCACATCGGCCGTGACAGCGCTGACCCGGCCCTGGTCCACCTCGATCCAGGTGCGCAAGGCGCCGCTGCCGCCCGCCAGGTCCAGCTTCAGCTCGGCAGGCAGGGGCACATGACGGTGCAGCTCGGCCAGGTCCACCCGCTCGAACACGGCATAGAGCTGGCCCTGCCAGCGCCGCCAGTCGCCGGCGTCTGCAAACAGCAGCGGTTCGCGGAAGCTGCCGCGCACACTCAGCGGCCCACCCAGTTCGGCCAAGGGCGTGGCATCAAGCCGCAGCTCGTGCAGATGGCTGGTGTTGTGCAGGCGCAGGTCCAGCTGTTTCAGTTCGACGGGCGGCGCGCCTCGCAGCGCGTCATGCCAGTGCACGCGCCCGCCGGTGATCAGCCACTCGGTCTGCGAAAAGACCCAGTTGGCCATCCGGTTATCACCGCTGTCCTGCGGATTGATTTCAATGCCGGCAACGTAAAAACGGCCTTCGGCACTGCGCCGCACCTCGAGCTCGGGTCGATCGATCGCCAGCTGTTCGAAACCGAGGTTCCACAGGGAGCGCGGCGACACCGTGGCCTGCACCCGCGGCAGGTAGAGGGCCGGCTCGCCCTCACGATCAAACAGCAGGACTTCCTGGAATTCGAAGCTGGGCAGCAGGCGGTTGTCGCCATGCGCCACGATGCCCCCGATGCGCACCGGCAGGCCCAGGGCCTGGCTGGCCTGGGTTTCCAGCAGAGGGCGAAGTTCGCCGATTCGGGGCACAATCAAGAAATGCAGCGCTGCCCAGGCGGCGCCGAAGACCAGCCAGGCCAAAAGCATCAGCCACAGCAGAGCACGCGTCGTGAACGTCAGGACTTTGAGCGGCAGGGACGGGCGGCGCGGCAGGGTATCCATTTAGCAGATCGAGAACTCGACAGGAATTATGACCCGCAACGATGCATCGGGCCTGATGCAGGGCGCGGCCAACGCCGACCACTCCCGTTTTGTACAACGCGTGCGCCGCCGCCACGCCGACCTGCTGCCCCGGCTGGCCCCGGGCCGCCCGGGCCCCGAAGCCCTGGAACAGCTCTACAGGCAGCTGCGGGCCAGTGGTCACGACTGCGGTGCCGCCCTGCGCATCCTGCGCCAGTTGCTCATGGAGCGGCTGGCGGTGCTGGACATCGAGCAACAGGCCTCTTTGCGCGACATCACGGCCAGCATGACCGAGCTGGCCGAGTTTGCGCTGGACATCGCCTGCGCCGACGTCATGCGCAGCCTGGACGAAAGCCACGGCATGCCGCTGACGCCCACAGGCCAGCGCGCCCTGTTCTGGGTGCTGGGCATGGGCAAGCTGGGCGCACGCGAGCTCAACGTTTCCAGCGACATCGACCTCATCTACGTCTACGACCAGGACGGTGAAACCGCCGGCAATACCGAAGGCCGCAACCGCATCTCCAACCAGGAGTACTTCGCCAAGGCCGTGCGTGCCATCTACAGCCTGCTGGGCGACACCACGGAATTCGGTTTTGTCTTCCGCGTCGACCTGGCGCTGCGTCCCAATGGCAACTCCGGCCCGCCAACGGTTTCACTCGGTGCGCTGGAGGAGTACTTTCAGGTGCAGGGTCGCGAGTGGGAACGTTTCGCCTGGCTCAAGAGCCGCACGGTGGCGCCTAAGGCGCAGTTGCATGACGGCTCGGTCATGCAGCTGCGCAACCTCGTCATT
>CAUPRZ010000122.1:0-6679 GCA_963513855.1 uncultured Hylemonella sp. | reverse complement strand
GGCCGCCTGGAAAGCCACACCGGCCGAGGCCAGACTCGCCGCCGCCCAGGTGCTGTCGCGCGACGCGACGCAGAACCTGCCGCAGGCCGTGGTGGACGCCGTGCTGCGTGCCGACAGCAGCCAGCTGCCGCAATGGGTGGGGGTGGACCTGGGGGGCCAGGGTTATGCCGTGGCTCGTGTGAACAAGCGCGTCGAGCGTGCGGCCTCCGCGGCCGACGCACAGCGCCAGGAACGCGCCCAGTACGCCCAGTGGTGGATGCAGGCCGAAGGCCAGGCCTATTACAAGCTGCTGCAGGAGCGGCTCAAGGTCCAGATCAAGGTGCCGCGCCCGGCCAGCCCGGTCCCCGGCGCTTCCTGAAGATATTTCAGGCTATAATTTGCGACTTACGGTGGCTGTAGCTCAGCTGGTAGAGTCCAGGATTGTGATTCCTGTTGTCGTGGGTTCGAGCCCCATCAGCCACCCCAAGGACTATTAAAAGCGGCGCTATCTAAAAGATAGCGCCGCTTTTTCTTTTCACGTTGACGAAGGCAGGCAAAGATATGGACATCCAATTCAACAACCAGGGCAAGATGGTCCTGGTCGGTGGGATCAATGTGCTGGAGTCGCTGGACCTGGCGCTGCGTTCCTGCGCCGAGTACGTGCGCGTGACCCGCAAACTGGGCATGCCCTACATCTTCAAGGCCAGCTTCGACAAGGCCAACCGCTCGTCCATCCACTCCTACCGCGGCCCGGGCCTGGAAGAGGGCCTGCGCATGTTCGAGGCGGTGAAAAAGGAATTTGGTGTGCCTGTGCTCACCGATGTGCACGAGCCCTGGCAAGCCGCGCCCGTGGCCGAGGTGGTGGATGTGTTGCAGCTGCCTGCCTTCCTGGCGCGCCAGACGGATCTGGTGGTGGCCCTGGCCAAGACCGGCCGGCACATCAACATCAAGAAGCCGCAGTTCCTGAGCCCGTCCCAGATGCTCAACATCGTTGAGAAGTTCAAGGAAGCCGGCAATGGCAAGCTCATCCTTTGCGATCGCGGCACCAGCTTCGGCTACGACAACCTCGTGGTGGACATGCTGGGCTTTGGCGTGATGAAAAAGGCCACGGGCGACCTGCCCATCCTCTTCGACGTGACACACGCCCTGCAGCAGCGCGACCCGGGTGGCGCGGCTTCGGGCGGTCGCCGCCAGCAGGTGGTCGACCTGGCGCGCGCCGGCATGGCCGTGGGCCTGGCCGGCCTGTTCCTGGAGGCGCACCCTGACCCCGACCAGGCCAAGTGCGATGGCCCCAGTGCCCTGCCGCTGGACAAGCTCGAGCCTTTTCTCACGCAGATCAAGGCGGTGGACGATCTCGTGAAGTCCTTCCCTCCGCTGCTGATCAACTGAGCAGCAGCTCAGTCCCCACGCGGCGTCAGCATGCGCCGCACCAGCACCGCCGCAATCAACAGCAAGAGCGCACCGGCTGCGGCCGTGGCGTGCAGGGCATCGGTGAAGGCGGCCCCTGCGGCGGTGCGCAGCACCTGGCCCAGGGCCTCGGGCAGGGCTGCGGCCGCAGCCAGTGCACCCCCCAGCGTGGCGCCGGCAGCGGTGGCGCTTTCAGCGGGTATCTCGGCGGGCAGTGCGGCCAGCAGACGTTCACGATAGAGCAGGGTACCCAAGCTGCCGAAGATGGCGATGCCGCAGGCGCCGCTGAATTCGGAGGCGGTCTCGGCCATGGCCGAGGCCGCACCCGCGCGCTCGGGCGGTGCCGAGGTGACGACGATCTCGGTGCCGATGGTGAAGACCGGGGCTAGCCCCAAGCTCATGACGATGGTGGCGACGTTGAGCACGGGCAGCGTGGCCAGGTCGTGACTGGCCAGCAGCAGGGCGAAACCGACACCGGACATCAGCAGGGCACCGGCCAGCAGGCGATGCGGGGGCCAGCGCTGCGCCAATTTCGGGGCCAGCAGCGAGCCCACCACAAAGCTCAGCGCCCAGGGTACGGTGGCCAGGCCGGCCGCCAGCGGGCTCAGGCCCAGCACACCCTGCAGATACTGCGTGATGAAGATGTAGACCCCGAACATGGCCAGGCAGGACAGGGCATAGATGGTCAGGGCGGCGGAGAAGGCGGCCCGGCGGAACAGGCCCAGGTCCAGCAGGGGGTAGGCTAGCCGGCCCTGGCGGCGCACGAAAAGCGCACCCATGCCGAGACCAATGGCCAGGGCGGCGAAGGCCGCGGCGCTGGCACCGCTTTCGGCAAACTGCTTGAGGCCCCAGATCAGCGGCAGCACGGTGCCCAGAGAGAGCGCCACGCTGGGCAGGTCCAGGTGGCCGGCCTGGGGGTCGCGGTATTCGGGCAGCAGGCTGGGGCCCAGCAGCAGGAGCAGCAGCATCACGGGCACGGCGGCCAGGAAGACCGAACCCCAGGGGAACCATTGCAGCAGCAGGCCGCCGGCCAGCGGGCCGATGGCGCTGCCGACCGAGAAGGCCGTGATCCAGATGCCGATGGCGAACTGGCGCTGCCGCTCGTCGTGGAACATGTTGCGGATCAGCGAGAGCGTGGACGGCGCCAGCGTGGCCCCGGCCACGCCCAGCAGGGCGCGCATGGCAATCAGCGTCTCGGCACTGCTTGCAAAAGCAGCCAGGGTGCTGGCGGCCGCAAAGGCCCCGGCACCGATGAGCAGCAGACGCCGCCGGCCACTGCGGTCGCCCAGCGTGCCCATGGTGATGAGGAAACCCGCGACGAGGAAACCGTAGATGTCGATCATCCACAGCAGCTGCGAAGGCGTGGGCTGCAGGTCGGCGCTGATGGCGGGCAGGGCCAGGTTGAGCACCGTGAGGTCCATGGCGTAGACCGCGCAGGGCAGGGCGATCAGGGCCAGGCCGATCCATTCACGCCGGCCGGCCAGGGGCGGCGCAGCATCCGGTTGAGGGGCGGTGTTCGTGTTCATGCGTGGGGGCCTTGCATCGGTGTTCATGATGCACGACGAACGAAGCCCCGGATTTTCGACAGGGCATCCGGTGCGAGATGGGCCGCACCGACGATTTCTTGTCTCAGTTCACCATAACCAGCTTGCCCTTGACATCACGCGCGCCCATGCGTGCGTAGGCGGCCTTGAGCTGGGCCATGGGCAGGGTGCTGTCGAGCACGGGCTTGATCTTGCCTTGGCCATACCACTGGGCCAGCGCCATCATCATGGTCGCGTTGGCCTGGGGTTCGCGTTTGGCGAAGTCACCCCAGAACACACCCACGATGGAAGCGCCCTTGAGCAGGGGCAGGTTGAAAGGCAGCGCGGGAATAGGGCCGGCCGCAAAACCCACCACAAGGTAACGGCCACGCCAGGCGATGGAGCGCAGCGCGGGTTCAGCCAGATCGCCGCCCACGGGGTCGTAGACCACGTCGGGCCCCTTGCCCCCGGTCAGGGCCTTGAGCTGCTCACGCAGGTCCTGCGTGCTGTAGTTGATCACGGCGTCGGCGCCGATCTTGGTGCACAGCGCGCACTTGTCGTCGCTGGAGGCCGCAGCAATCACACGCGCACCCTGGGCCTTGGCAATCTGGATGGCCGCCGTGCCCACGCCGCCGGCCGCGCCCAGCACCAGCAGGGTCTCGCCGGCCTTGAGCTGGGCCCGGTCGATCAGCGCATGGTGCGAGGTAGCATAGGTCATGATGAAGGCGGCCGCGTCCTCGAAGGGGAAACCTGGCGGCAGTGGCAAGCAGAGTGCAGCGGGCGCCAGCGTGTGCGTGCCGAAGCCACCCGTGCCTGACAGGCAGGCCACGTGCTGGCCTACCTTGAGGTTGGTGACGCCCTCGCCCAGGGCCTGCACCACACCCGCGTATTCGGCACCCGGCACAAAGGGCAGGGGGGGCTTGATCTGGTACTTGTTCTGCACGATGAGCAGGTCGGGGAAGTTCAGGCTCGCGGCCTTGATTTCCAGCAGCACCTGGCCCGCGCCGGGCTGCGGCGTGGGCAGTTCTTTCCATTCGAGGGCGTCGACGCCCGTGGGGTCGCTGCAAAGCCAGGCATGCATGGGCGGTCTCCTGTGTGTTGTCGCGCAGTGTGATCTGCCGGCGATGATACGGGCGGACCGAAGACCGCTCTGTCCCTCGCGTGACCGGGGACTCAGCGCAGAGGCGGGGTGTACTTGTAGCCCAGGCCGTAGACGGACTGGATCAGGTCCTGCTCCGGCAGATGCTCCTCAAGCTTGCGGCGCAGCTTCTTGATGTGGCTGTCCACCGTGCGGTCCGAGACCACACGCTCGTCGCGGTACATGGACTGGATGAGCTGCTCGCGCGTGTAGATGCGGCCGGCTTGTGCACTCAGCACCTTGAGCAGCTGGTATTCCACCGCCGTCAGGCCCAGGTCGCGGCCGTCCAGACGCACGGTCCAGGCGGCATCATCGAAGGCCAGGCCCGGGCTTGGGGTCGTTGCCGCCGTGGCCGTTGCGTGATGGCCGCGGCGCAGCACCGCCTTGACGCGTGCCACGACCTCACGCGGGCTGAAGGGTTTGCAGATGTAGTCGTCGGCGCCGAGTTCCAGGCCCAACAGACGATCGATCTCCTCGACGCGTGCGGTGATCATGATGACGGCCGGTGCGGGCGTGCCGCTGTTGGCGGCGTATTGCCCCGCGCGCAAGGCCTTGCACAGGTCAAGCCCGCCCAGGCCGGGCAGCATCAGGTCCAGCAGCACCAGATCCACAGTGTGGCGCGCGAGCCAGTCCGCGGCCTCGTCGCCGCGCGCCAGGTGCTGCACCTCATAACCGGACTGGCGCAGGTAGTCGCCCAGCACGCTGGCGATCTTGTGCTCGTCCTCGGCAATGAGGATGCGTTCAGCCATGGGTGCTTTCAGGAGCCAGTGGGAAGCGCAGTTCCCAGCGCAGGCCGCCCAGCGCGCTGTGGGAGGCCTGCAGGCGTCCGCCATGGCCCTCGACGATGGCGCGTGTGATGGCCAGGCCCAGGCCCGAACCGCCGCTGGCACTGGCGCGCGAGCTGTCGACGCGGAACAGGCGTTCGGTCAGGCGCGGCAGAGCTTCGGTGGGCACGCCGGGCGCGCTGTCTTCCCAGACCAGCAGGGCCTCCTGGCCCTCGGTCGACACGCTCACATGCAGCGTGGCCGGATCGTCGCTGTAGCGCAGGGTGTTCTGCAGCAGGTTGCCGAGCACCTGGTCCAGCCGGTCACCGTCGGCACGGATGTGCACGCCGGGGGGCAGTTCGCTGCGCAGCTGCAGCCCGGGCCGGGCCTGCAGGCCGGCGGCATCGGCCAGGTGGTGGTCGACAAAACGGCCCAGGTCCAGGGTCTCCAGGCGGTAGGCCAGCGCGCCCAGGTCGGAGAGCGAGAGCAGGCGCAGGTCTTCCACCAGACGTGTGAGGCGGCCCGTCTCCTGTGCCAGCGACTGCAGATTGGCCGCATCGGGCGCGCGCACGCCGTCCTGCAGGGCCTCGATCTCGGCGCGCAGCGTGGCCAGCGGTGTGCGCAGCTCGTGCGCGATGTCGGCGATCCACTGGCGCCGTGCCTGTTGCGCGGCTTGCAGCGACAGGGCCATGTGGTTGAAGTCCTGTGCGAGTCGGGCCAGTTCGTCATGGCCTTCGGCCGGCAGGCGCACGCTGTAGTCGCCACGGGCCACGGCAGCGGTGCCGACGCTGAGCTCGCGCAGCCGGCCCGCGAGCCAGCGTGCGATGAGGGCCGCGGTGAGCAGCACGGCGACGAGCAGGCCCAGGGAGATCACGGTGAAGATGCGCGCCTGCTCGGCCTGGAACACATGCTCCAGCGAGGCTGCGACACGCAGGCGCGGCATATAACCCAGGTAGCCGACGACCTTCTTGTCGACGGTGATGGGCTGCAAGGCGGCCTGGTCCTTGCGGTAGTCGGGGCCCAGCAGCAGCTGGCGCTGGGCGTCAAAGAGCAGCAGGCGGGGGTCCATCATCGGCGGTGACGGAGGTGTGTCCGGCGTGCTGCCCGGCGACGCATCGGGCGGGCGACGGGGCATGCGTCCCGAGCCCAGCACCTCACGGGTGAGTTCGGTCCAGCGTTGCGGCTCGCTGCTGATCCAGGTCCAGTTGCCCTGCTGGCGGTAGCCCTCGGCCAGGCGCACCACCATGGGTCGCAGCCGCGCCTCGTCGGCCTGGTTCAGGTAGTCGACCAGGCCCTTGTCGAAGCTCCAGCTGTAGACCAGGTAGGCCGCGAGGACCAGCAGCATATTGGTCCCGGCGATCGCGAGGAAAAGCTTGACCCTCAGGGTGTAGAGGCGTGCCAGCCAGGCGCGGGCGTGCGGGGGCGTGGCGGCAGGGACGGTGCTCATGTGGGCACAAGAATAAACCCAAATCTTTCAAACAATGTGCACGCTCGCAGCTCTTTGCCGCGTCTTTGCCTGTGCTTTGCAGGCTTGCGCATTGTTTGCATATTTGCCGGGCATCATCGGCTGCAGATGCACCGTGCCCTGTCGACTGCGAGAGACGGTGCCCATACCAGCGAGCGATTTTTCATGAGCGATGTCCACACCACAGGAGGCCGGGCCTCCTTCTTCCGCCGTCTCCTGACTGGCCGGCGACTCTGGCTTGTGCTGGGCGGCCTGGCCCTGCTGGCCGCGGCGGCCGGTGCCTGGCAGGTCTACGCCGGGGCGGGCAAGACCCAGAACAACTACATCCTGGCCACGGTGCAGCGCGGCGACATCGAGGACCTGGTGAGCGCCACGGGCTCGCTGCAGCCGCGTGACTACGTGG
>CAUPRZ010000121.1:0-6681 GCA_963513855.1 uncultured Hylemonella sp. | reverse complement strand
GTTTTCCTCGCCCTCCATGCGCGGCTTGTTGAAGCCGGCGTCACGCACGGCGTCACGCACGCTGGCGGCCAGGGCCTTGGTCTGGCGGTTGGAGGTCCCCGAGGCCACGATCACGCGCTCGAACAGCGCCGAAAGTTTCTCGGTATTGAACACCTGGATGTCCTGGGCCTTCACGTCCTCCAGACCATCGACGATGGCGCGCTGGAGTTTCTGGGTGTCTTTTTTGGCGGCGGTTTCGGTGCTCATCAGGTATTTTGGTAAAGATGGTTGTGTTCAATATAACGCGCAACGGCAGGACTGACCAGAGGTGTGATGCCCTGCCCTCCCGCCACGCGGGCACGGATGCCGGTGGCGCTGATGTCCATGGCGGGCATCTGCAACTTGCGAAAACGCCCCGCCATCTCGGGCGGCGGCATGAATTGGGTCTCCCGGCCGGTCAGCAGGTCCCGGTCCGCCACGCAGATGACGGCCAGGGCCACGATCTCCTGCCAGTGGCGCCAGGTCGGCAGCACGTCCGCCTGATCCTTGCCCATCACGAGGTGTAGCTCGGCCTGCGGGTATTCCGCATGCAGCTCGCGCAGCGTGTCCAGGGTGTAGGACGGCCCCTCCCGGCGGATCTCGCGGTCATCCAGCACCACGGCGCCCAGGCCCTCAAAGGCCAGGCGGCTCATGGCCAGGCGATGCGATGCCGCCGTCAACGGACGGCTTTTGTGCCAGGCCTGCCCCGTGGGCAACACATGCAAGGCATCCAGCTGCAGCTGCACCAGCGCCGCCTCGGCCAGGGCGCGGTGGGCCAGATGGGGCGGGTCAAAGGCGCCGCCGAACATGCCGAGCTTGTGTCGCTTCAAGATGCGATCCAATCGCGGCGCGGCAGAAAGCGCGTGTAGAGCTCGGCCTCGGGGGTCCCCGGCGCAGGTTGCTGCTGATAGGCCCAGCTGGCCAGCGGCGGCATGGACAGCAGGATGGACTCGGTGCGCCCACCCGACTGCAGGCCGAAATGTGTGCCCCGGTCCCAGACCAGATTGAATTCGACGTAACGCCCACGCCGGTAGAGTTGAAAGTTGCGCTCGCGCTCACCATAGGCCTGCGCCTTGCGACGCTCCACGATGGGCAGGTAGGCGTTCAGGAAGGCGTCGCCCACGGCGCGTTGCATCGCAAAGCTGCCCTCGAAGCCCAGCTCCGAGAAGTCGTCAAAGAAGATGCCGCCAATCCCGCGCTGCTCATTGCGGTGCTTGAGGAAAAAGTATTCGTCGCACCAGGTCTTGAAACGCGGGTACTTGTCCTCGCCAAAGGGCTGGAGCGCGTCGCGGCAGACCGTGTGGAAATGCACCGCGTCTTCCTCGTAGCCGTAATAGGGCGTGAGGTCCATGCCACCGCCGAACCAGCAGACCTCCTGCCCGTCCGACGTCTTGGCCGCCAACATGCGCACGTTCATGTGCACCGTGGGCACATAGGGGTTGCGCGGATGAAAGACCAGGGACACGCCCATGGCCTCGAAGGGCGCGCCGGCCAGCTCGGGCCGGTGCTGGGTGGCCGAAGGCGGCAACTTCGGGCCCTGGACGTGCGAAAAACCGCAGCCGGCCCGTTCGAACACCGGGCCGTTTTCCAGGATTTTGGTCAGGCCCTTGCCCTGCAGCGGCTCCCCCGGCTCCTTCTGCCAGACGTCGGCCACAAAGGTACTGCCGTCGATGGCGGTGATGGCGTCCGTGATGTGCTGCTGCAGGCCCTGCAGATAGTGGCGCACGGTGTGGGCGTTGGAGTGGGCGGTCGTCATGGCGCTATTTCACGATGGTATCGGCGCGCGGCACGCTGCTGTCGAGCAGGCGGATGGGCGCGGCGTTTGCGGGTCGGCAACCCACGGCCCCGTCCAGACCGGCTGCGATGCGCACGAAGTCGGCGGTCTCGTCACCACTCAGGCGCAGAAAACAGCGCACCGTCACTTCACGCGTGGCGTAATTCACTTTGACCAGCGCCAGCGGCACCTCGGCCTGCACCGCCGTGCGGTAGAAGCCGCTGCGCCAGCCGGGGATGTGCTTGCGTGTGCCTTCGGGCGCCAGTGCGAGCCAGAAATAGTCGCCCCGCTCGCGCGCCGTCTGGATATGCGCCACCGTGTCGCCCACCATGCCCCTGGCGCTGGTGCGCTCCACCGGCACACCGCCGAGGTAGCGCATCCAGTGCCCGAAAACGGGGAAACGGAACAGGCTGTCCTTGCCCCAGAAACGCACCGGGATGCCGATGGCCCATTTGACGACGAGCAGGACCACAAAATCCCAGTTGCTGGTGTGCGGATAGACGGCTAGCACCCCCTGCAGGCCCGGCAGGCCCTGGAAGTCGACGCGCCAGCCCATGCGGCGCAGCAACCAGCGCGCCAGCGCACTGCCACGGAACTGCACCGGATAAGGCGGCGGGAAGTCGTTGGGGATCATCCCTTGATCGCGCGGAAACCGATGTCGCGGCGGTACTGCATGCCGTCGAACTGGATGCTCTGCAGCAACTCATAGGCACGCTGTTGCGCCTGTCGGGTGGTGCCGCCCAGCGCCGTCACGCAGAGCACGCGGCCGCCCGTGACCTGCACCTGGCCGTCTTTCATCGCCGTACCGGCGTGAAAGACCACGCCCTCTTCTGTATCAGCCGGCAGGCCGGTGATGACGTCGCCCTTGCGCGGATTCATGGGGTAACCGTGCGCAGCCATGACCACGCCCAGGGCGATACGACGGTCCCAGTCCAGTTCCACCTGGTCCAGCTTGCCTTCGGTGGCGGCCACCATCACGTCGACCAGATCGGTCTTGAGACGCATCATGATGGGCTGGGTCTCGGGGTCGCCCATGCGGCAGTTGAATTCCAGCGTCTTGGGCGCACCGCTCGTGTCGATCATCAGGCCGGCGTAGAGGAAACCGGTGTAGGGGATGCCGTCTTTTTCCATGCCCTTGATGGTGGGCAGGATGATCTCGCGCATGGCGCGCGCGTGCACGGCCGGCGTCACCACGGGCGCGGGCGAATAGGCGCCCATGCCACCCGTGTTGGGGCCCTGGTCGGCGTCGAGCAGGCGCTTGTGGTCCTGGCTCGTCGCCAGCGCCACCACGTTCTTACCGTCACACAGCACGATGAAGCTGGCCTCTTCGCCCTGAAGGAACTGCTCGATGACGACGCGCGCGCCGCCTTCGTTGTGCGTCACGCCCAGCTTGTTGTCCAGCAGCATGAAGTCGATGGCCTCATGCGCTTCGGCGGCCGTCATGGCCACGACCACACCCTTGCCCGCGGCCAGGCCGTCGGCCTTGACCACGATGGGCGCGCCCATCCTGTCCACGTAGACGTGGGCGGCAGCGGCGTCGGTGAAAGTGTCGTATTCGGCCGTGGGGATGCCGTGGCGCTTCATGAAGGCCTTGGAGAAGGCTTTGGAACTCTCCAGCTGCGCAGCCGCCTGGGTGGGGCCGAAGATGCGCAGGCCATGGGCACGGAACTCGTCCACCACACCGGCAGCCAGCGGTGCCTCGGGACCGACCACCGTCAGACCAATCTTTTCCTGCTGCGCCCATTCACGCAGGGCCTTCACATCCGTGATGGGCACATTGACCAAGCGCTTGTCGCGCGCGGTGCCGCCATTGCCCGGCGCCACATAGACCATCTGCACCTTGGGCGACTGGGCCAGTTTCCAGGCCAGCGCGTGTTCGCGGCCACCACCGCCGATGACTAAAACTTTCATATCCAGCTATTCCTATCCGCCAGCGGCTTGAGCACCGGCCTTGCCGGCGCTTACAGCGCGGCGTTGTGAAAAACGTCCTGCACGTCGTCCAGGTCTTCCAGGACATCCAGCAGTTTCTGCATCTTCGCGGCGTCGTCGCCGCTCAGTTCTATGGTGTTCTCCGGGCGCATGGTCACACCGGCCACCTCGGCCTTGAAGCCAGCGGCTTCCAGCGTGTTCTTGATCGACTCGAAATCATGGGGCGTGGTCAACACCTCGATGGCGCCGTCCTCATCACTCACCACGTCCTCGGCGCCGGCTTCCAGCGCCACCTCCATGACCTGGTCCTCATCCGTACCCGGCGCAAAGATCAGCTGGCCGCAGTGCTTGAACTGGAAGGCCACCGAACCTTCTGTGCCCATATTGCCGCCCTGCTTGGAAAAAGCATGCCGGACCTCAGCCACGGTGCGCACGCGATTGTCGGTCATCGTGTCCACGATGATGGCCGCACCGCCGATGCCGTAGCCCTCGTAGCGAATTTCCTCGTAATGGACGCCTTCCTGGTTGCCCGTGGCCTTGTCGATGTTGTACTTGACGCGGTCGGCCGGCATATTGGCGGCTTTGGCCTTGTCGATGGCTAGACGCAGACGCGGGTTGGCCGACGGATCACCGCCACCAGCACGGGCAGCCACCGTGATTTCGCGGACGATACGGGTCCAGATCTTGCCGCGCTTCTCGTCCTGACGACCCTTGCGGTGTTGGATATTGGCCCATTTACTGTGTCCAGCCACGGGGAGTCCTCTGATTTTGTTAGGCTATAAACCTTGAGATTGTACTTTTAGGGATATCCATGGCCGAACCCATCCTGATTGCACGCCACGGCGACATCCAGTGTTTCCTGCGCCCTGACAAGGCCAACCGCCATGGCCTGATCACCGGCGCCACCGGCACCGGCAAGACCATCACCCTGCAGACCCTGGCCGAGGGCTTCTCCAACATCGGCGTGCCGGTCTTCATGGCCGACATCAAGGGCGACCTGACCGGTATCTCCCAGACCGGCAAGATCGGCGACAAGCTGGCCAAGGTGTTGGCCGAGCGTGGGCTCGAAGCCCCCGCCCCCACCGCCTGCCCCGCCACGCTGTGGGACGTCTTCGGCGCCCAGGGCCACCCGGTGCGCGCCACCGTCAGCGACCTGGGGCCCCTGCTGCTGGGCCGCATGCTCAACCTCAACGAAACACAAGAGGGGGTGCTGCAGCTGGTCTTCAAGATTGCCGACGACCAGGGCCTGCTGCTGCTGGACCTCAAGGATCTGCGCGCCATGTGCCAGCACGTGGGTGACAACGCCGCCCAGTTCCGCACCAGCTATGGCAACATCAGCGCCGCCAGCATCGGCGCAATCCAGCGTGGCCTGCTGCAGATCGAGGAGCAAGGGGGCAGCCAGTTCTTCGGTGAGCCCATGCTCGACATCGCCGACATGATGCAGACCGAGCAGGGCCGCGGCGTGATCAACGTGCTCGCCGCCGACAAGCTCATGAACTCGCCGCGCCTCTACGCCACCTTCCTGCTGTGGCTGCTGAGTGAACTGTTCGAGCAGTTGCCCGAAGTGGGCGACCTCGACAAACCCAAGTTGGTCTTCTTCTTCGACGAAGCCCACCTGCTCTTCAACGACGCCCCGAAGGCTCTCACCGAGCGCATCGAACTCGTAGTGCGCCTGGTGCGCTCCAAGGGCGTGGGCGTGTATTTCGTCACCCAGAACCCGCTGGACATCCCCGACACCGTGCTGGGCCAGCTGGGCAACCGTGTGCAGCACGCCCTGCGTGCCTTCACCCCGCGCGACCAGAAGGCCGTGAAGTCGGCGGCCGAGACGATGCGCGCCAACCCCAAGGTCGACATCGCCACGGCGATCACCGAACTCGGCGTGGGCGAAGCCCTGGTGAGTTTCCTCGACGAAAAAGGCCGCCCCTGCGTGACCGAACGTGTCTACGTGCTGCCCCCGGGCAGCCAGATCGGGCCGATCACGCCCGAGCAGCGCAAAGCCCTGCTGGCCGGCTCGGTCGTGACCGGCGTCTATGAAAAGACCGCAGACCGCGAATCGGCCTTCGAACTGCTGAGCCAGCGCACCCAGGCCAAACAGGCCGAAGTCCAGGTCCAGCAGCAGGCCGAGGCACAGGAAAAAGCGGGCAGCGGCGGCCTGCTCGACAGCCTGGGCGGCCTGCTCGGTGGCGGCGCCAAGCGCACGCGTGCCAGTGCCGGCGAACAGCTGATCAAGAGTGCGGCCAGCTCCATCGGCCGCGAGGTCGGGCGCCAGATCATCCGCGGGGTGCTGGGCAGCATCCTGGGCGGGGGCAAACGGCGCTAAGCCTGCTGGGCCTGCCCGTCCTCAAGGAGTCACCAGCGTGCCCAACCCGCCTTCCAATCCCCGCGCCTCCAACCCGGCCAAAAAGACCGGTGCAAGCAAACCCCAGGACGCGATCGACTGGCGCATCAAGGAACTGCGCGCCTTTGACGTCTCCCGCATCCGTGATCGCTGGGATCCGGATCTTGAGGGCCTGCAGAAAAGCATCAACGCCTTCCTGGCCGAGGTCCTTGGAAACAATACGCCGGACTACAAAAAATTCGAGCTTGAAGCCTTCGATGCGACGCTGCCCTCGGACTTCGGCGGCCGCTACTCCACCGAAGAGCTGCAGCAGGCGGTCAAGGAAGGCCTTGAGCAGGCTCTCACCCGCCTGAAACGCGTCAAAGTCCTGCTCGCGGAACGCGCTCAAGCTCCTGCCGCTCCTGCCGCTCCTGCCGCTCCTGCCGCTCCGACACCGACACCGACACCGACACCGACACCGACACCGACACCGACACCGACACCGACACCGACACCGACACCGACACCGACACCCGCTGCACCAGCACCAGCACCAACGACTCCTGCCGCTCCTGCAGCACCAGCCCCCATTGCTCCTGCTCCTGCTCCTGCTCCTGCTCCTGCTCCTGCTCCTGCTCCTGCT
>CAUPRZ010000120.1:0-6708 GCA_963513855.1 uncultured Hylemonella sp. | reverse complement strand
CGCTGGTGAGTGACCTTCAGATCGGCCTGCTCTCCATCACATTGATGTTGGCCGGCATCTACTTCGGCATGCACATCGGCGTGGCGCTGATCGTCACGTCTTTTGTCAGCGTCGCGCTGATCAAGTCGCCCGAGGTGGCCGCGCGTTTTGTGGCGGCCTCGGCCAACGACGCCATCCGTGACTACCTCTTCGGTGTGATCCCCCTGTTTGTGCTCATGGGCATGCTGGTCAGCGTGAGCGGCGTGGGGCGTGACACCTTCGACGTCTTCCAGTGGCTGCTGCGGCGCATCCGCGGCGGCCTGGGCCTGGCGACCGTCGGCGCCAATGCGGTGTTCGCGGCCATCACGGGCATTTCCATCGCCTCGGCCTCGGTCTTCACCAAAGTGGCCGTGCCCGAGATGATCCGCCACGGCTACACACGGCGTTTTGCCGTGGGCGTGGTGGCCGGCTCCTCGGGGCTGGGTATGTTGATCCCGCCTTCGCTGCTGATGATCATCTACGGCGTGCTGGCCGAGGAATCGGTGGGCCGTATGTTCATTGCCGGCATCATCCCGGGCATCGTGCTGGCGGCGGGCTTCGGCCTGCTCATCGTAGGCATGGCTTACCTGAAGCCGGCCATGATCATGGAGAACCCGGCCGATATCAACCGGACGGACGGGCACCAGGAGACCTGGCGCAGCGCCACGCTCAAATTCCTGCCCATCCTGGTCCTGATCACGCTGGTGCTCGGTGGTCTCTACGGTGGTCTGTTCACACCCACCGAGGCGGGGGCCGTGGGCGCGGCCGGTGCGCTGGTGATCGCCCTGCTGCGCCGCCGCCTGGACTGGCGCAAGCTCTGGAACGTGCTGACCGAAACCGGTTACGTCTCGGTCTCGGTGCTTTTTCTCATCATCTCGGCCATGCTTTACAGCCGCATGCTGGCGTTGACCGGCATGCCGGCGGGCGTGACCGAAGCCATCACCACCCTGGGCCTGGGTTCCTGGGGCTTCCTGGTCGCCTATCTGGCCATCGTGCTGGCTCTGGGCTGCATCATCGACTCGGTTTCCATCATGCTCATCATGCTGCCTATCGTGCTGCCGATTGCGCGCAGCTTCGGCATGGACATCGTCTGGTTCGGGGTGGTCACGGTGGTGGCGGTGGAGATCGGCCTGTTGACGCCACCCTTTGGCGTTTCGGTCTACACGGTGAAGTCGGCTCTCAACGACACGCGTATCACCGTCTGGGACATCTTTGCCGGGGCTTTCCCCTTTGTGCTGGCCATGACCGCCGTTCTCGCGCTGCTGGTGGCCTTCCCGCGTCTGTCCACCTGGCTGGCCTACATGCTCTAGAGGACCGTATCGTGCTTTTTGCTTTTATCCTGATTGACAAACCCGACCACGGTGCCCTGCGGCAACGCGTACGTCCCGAGCACAAGGCCTACCTGGGCGCCGTGGCCGGGCGTATCGCCTTTGCCGGCCCCTTCACACACGACGACGGCCAGACCATGCTGGGCAGCCTGCTGGTGATCGATTTCCACAGCCGTGACGCGGCCCATGCCTGGCTGGCCGACGAGCCCTTCACCCGCGCCGGCCTCTACGCCAGCACCACCGTCCACGCCTTTGCCAACCTCTGGCCGCAGCAGGCTGGTTTCCCACCTGCCACCTGAAGCCATGATCAAGCACATCGTCATGTGGAACGTGCGCGGCGACACGCCGGCCGAGAAGACCCACGCCATCGCGCAGCTCAAGAACAGCTTTGAAAGCCTGCGTGGCCGCATCCCCGGCCTGCTGCACCTGGAACTGGGCGTGGACAGCAGCCGCATCGACTACGCCTGCGACGTGGTGCTCTACACCGAATTCGTGAGCCAGGCCGCACTCGATGCCTACGCCGAGCACCCTGAACACCTGCGCGTCAAGCGCGAGGTCGGCAATCTGCGCGTGGCACGCCACCAGGTCGACTACGCGGCACCCTGAATCTTTTTTACTTCCGAGAAAAACCATGAGCAATACCTTCAACGATGAACTGCAGATTCGCCAGGTGGTGGAGCGCTGGGCCGTCTGGCGCGACGCCGGCGACTGGGAGCGTTTCGCGACCGTCTGGCACCCCGAGGGCGTGATGATGGCCACCTGGTTCCAGGGCCCGTTTGCCGAATTCATCCGTGTCACGAAAGAAGGCTGGGCCAAGGGCGTGAGCATCCTGCACTTCCTCGGCGGCTCGGCCATCGAGGTGGCGGGGGACCGCGCCATCGCCCAGACCAAGATGACCATCTCGCAACGCGGCATGGTCGAGGGCGAGAACGGCCCCGTGCTCTGCGACGTGGTCTGCACCGGCCGTTTCTACGACTTCGTGACCAGACACAAAGGCGAGTGGAAGGTGCTGCATCGCCAGCCCATCTACGAGAAGGACCGCATCGATCCGGTGGATTCCACCGCTGTGCTCAAGCTTGACCAGACCGCCCTGGCCACCTTCCCCGAGGGCTACCGCCACCTGGCCTACATCCAGACCCGCATCGGCTACACCGTGAAGATGGACATGCCCATGCTCAAGGGCCCGGTGGTCGATGAACTCTACAAGCGCGGTGCACGCTGGCTGGCTGGCGGCGCACTCGAGCGCTGACGCCCCATCCGAATTTCAACCCGAGGAGACAGACATGAAAAATATTCCGACCCTGAACCGACGGCAGCTCGTGCAGGCCGTTCCCGCCCTGGCCCTGAGCAGCCTGGCCCCCATGGCCTGGGCCCAGGGCGCCTACCCCAACCGCCCGCTGCGTGTCATCGTGCCGCAGCCGCCGGGCGGTGGTTTTGACTACGTGGCGCGTGCACTCGGCGAACGCCTGGGCAAGCAGATCGGGCAGAGCGTGGTGGTCGAGAACAAGCCGGGTTCCGGCACCCTGGTGGGCACCGACGCGGCCGCCAAGGCCGACCCCGATGGCTACACCCTGCTCATGGGTTCGGTCTCCAACATCGCGCTCAATATGGGGCTCTACGACAAGCTGTCCTACGACAGCCTGCGTGACTTCGAACCCGTGGGCATGGCCGTGAGCTACAGCTACACGCTGATGGCGCGCACCGACCTGCCTTTCAACACCTTGCAGGAGGTGGTGGCCCATGCCAAGGCCAACCCGGGCAAGCTCAACTACGCCTCGGCCGGCAACGGCTCGGGCCAGCATGTGCTGGCCGCGGCCCTGTGGCATCTGGCTGGCGTGAACATCACCCACATTCCCTACAAGGGCGCGCAGGCGGCCTACCAGGACCTGCTGGGCGGGCGCGTGGACCTGTTCTTCGACCTGTCCTCCACGGCGCGCCCGCAGGTGGACAGCGGCAAGGTCAAGGCCCTGGCCCTCTCGGGCGCCGAGCGCAACCCCATGCACCCCAATGTGCCCACCATCCTCGAAAGCGGTGTGGCCCAATTGGACCTGGAGTCCTGGTTCGGCTACTTCGTGCCCAGCAAGACGCCGGCCGCCGTGCAGGAGCGCCTGCGCAGCGAACTGGCCAAGGTGATCGCCTCGCCCGAATTGCAGGAGAATTTCCGTAGCCGCGGCGGCAAGCCGCTCAACCTCAACACCGCGCAGACCAAGGCCCTGGTCAAACGCGACGTTGAGCGCTGGACCAAGCTGGTGCGCGACATCGGCATCAAGGCCGACTGATTTTTTCAAAGGAAAGCACATGAAAGTTCTCGGTATCTCAGGCAGCCTGCGCAAGGGCTCCTACAACAGCATGGCTCTGCGTGCGGCGCAGAAGCTGGCGCCCGCCGGTATGGAGATCTCCATCGCCGACATCTCGCAGGTCCCCCTGTACAACGACGACGTGCGCGCCGCGGGGGAACCCGCCGCTGTCACCGCCCTCAAGGCCCAGGTGCGCGCGGCCGATGCCCTGCTCATCGTCACGCCGGAGTTCAACTTCTCCATCCCCGGCGTGCTGAAAAACACACTGGACTGGCTCTCGCGTCCGCCCGAGCCGCCGTTTGACGGCAAGGTGGTGGGCATCATGGGCGCGTCCCCGGGCCAGGTGGGGACCGCACGGGTGCAGTACCACCTGCGCCAGGTCATGGTCTTCATGAACGCCTTTGTGGTCAACAAGCCCGAAGTCTTCATCAACCACTGCGTGGGCAAGTTCGACGCCGAGGGTGCGCTGACCGACGAGGCCACGGCCAAGGTCATGGCCGAGTTGCTGGTGGCGATGAAGACCCTCAAGACCCGCGTCGGTTAAACCGGTATTTGCCCCGGCAGGACCGGGGCTCGGGCCGTCTCTTACACTTCAGGCCTTCCCCTCTGGCGGGAAGGGCCTGAAGAAAGTTCTCCCTTGAATTTCCCTGTCATCACCGACCCGTATTTCTATCTGGTGTCGGTCCCCGCAGTGCTGCTGCTGGGCATCAGCAAAAGCGGCTTTGGTGCCGGTTTCGGCTCGTTGGCCGTGCCCATGATGGCGCTGGCCGTCACGGTGCCGCAGGCGGCGGCCATCCTCATGCCCGTGCTGCTGTTCATGGACCTGCTGGGCATTGCGGTTCTGCGCAATGAGGTTGACAAGAGCCTGCTCAAGTTCCTGCTGCCCTTCGGCCTGCTGGGCACGCTGATCGGAACCTTGCTCTTCAAGTTGCTGGCGGCCCCTATCGTGGCCGGCATCGTCGGGGTGTTCACGCTGCTTTTCCTGGCCCAGCGCCTGCTGTTCCCGCCGCGTGCCGATAGCGCACCGCCGCCGCGCTGGCTGGGCGCCATCTTGACCACGGCGGGTGGTTTCACGAGTTTTGTCGCCCACGCAGGTGGCCCGCCCATCGCGGCCTATGTGCTGCCGATGCAGCTGCGGCCCATCGTCTTCGCGGCCACGCTGTCCTGGTTCTTCTTTTTCATCAACCTGTCCAAGTGGATCCCCTACGCCTGGCTGGGCCTGCTGGACTGGCGCAACCTGGCCACCTCCATCGTGCTGCTGCCGCTGGCGCCCGTGGGTGTGTGGATGGGGGTGCGCATGGCGCGGCGCATCGATCCCAAGCTCTTCTACCAGCTGATCTACCTGGGGCTGCTGCTCACCGGCATCAAGCTGGTCTGGGACGCCTTCCATTGAATGCAGTCATGGTGGATGATCTGGAAGAATCCTCCCCATGATTACCCTCATCTACGCCCATCCCTACCCTTTGCATTCGCGCGCCAACCGCGCCTTGCTGGAGGCGGTGCGGGACCTGCCGGGCCTGCAGATCCGCGATCTGTATGCGCTTTATCCTGATTTCCACATCGACAGCCGCGCCGAGCAGGAAGCACTGGCGGGCAGTTCCACCGTGGTGCTGCAGCACCCGCTGCACTGGTACCACGCGCCGGCCCTGCTGAGCCTGTGGTTCGAGAAGGTCCTGGCCTATGGCTGGGCCTATGGCCACGATCCGGCGGGCCAGCCCACACGCGCGCTGGAGCACAAACGCCTGCTCTGGGCCGTGAGCACGGGCGGGGCCGAGCGTGCCTACCAGCCCGAGGGCTACAACCACCACACCATGGAGGCGATCGCCACGCCGATCCGCCAGACGGGCGCCTACTGTGGCCTGTTATGGCTGGAGCCGCACGTCGTCCACGGCGCACACCAGATGGATGCGGCCGCGCTGTCCGTCGCCGCCCAGACCTATCGGGCACGCCTGCAGGCCGAACTCGACCACCTCTCCCTGACCCAGGAGCGCTGACATGGCGACCGAAGGACCCAACCTCATCCCCGTGGTCACGTTGCTGGCGGCGGCTGTCATCGCGGTGCCGCTGTTCAAGCGTCTGCGCCTGGGCGCGGTGCTGGGTTACTTGGCGGCCGGCCTGCTGATCGGACCGTCCGGCCTCAAGCTCATCGCCGATCCCGAGACCATCCTGCACACGGCCGAGCTCGGTGTGGTGATGTTCCTTTTTATCATCGGGCTGGAGATGCGGCCCAGCCATTTGTGGCAGATGCGCCGGCAGATCTTCGGCCTGGGCTCCCTGCAGGTGCTGGTGGCCATGCTGCTGCTGGCCCCGGTGGGGGTGATGTTCGGCCTGGGCTGGGCCCAGGCCTGGGTGGTGGGCACGGGTTTTGTGCTCACGTCCACGGCCATCGTGATGCAGATGCTGCAGGACCGGCATCAGCTGGGCAGCCCCGCAGGCCAGCGTGTGGTGTCCATCCTGCTGCTCGAAGACCTGCTCATCGTGCCCCTGCTGGCCCTGGTGGCCTTCATCGCCCCGGGCGGCGAGACCAGCAGTTGGCTGGACCGCGCGCAGAGCATCGCCATCGCCCTGGGCGCCACCGCGGTGCTGGTGGCCGTGGGGCGCTGGTTGCTCAACCCCCTGTTTGTCATTCTTTCGGCCGCGCGCTCGCGCGAGGTCATGACGGCGGGCGCGTTGATGGTGGTGCTGGGTGCCGCGCTGTGGATGGACCTGGGCGGACTGTCAGCCGCCATGGGGGCCTTCCTGGCCGGGGTCATGCTGGCCGAGTCCTCGTTCCGGCACCAGCTGGAAGCCGATGTCGAGCCCTTCAAGGGTCTGCTGCTGGGCCTGTTTTTTCTGGCGGTGGGCATGTCCATGGATCTGGCCATCATCACGGCCAACTGGCAGGAGGTGCTCATCAGCGTGCTGGCCTATATGGTGCTCAAGTCCGCGGCCATCTATGGTGTGGCGCGACTCGCCAGAGCGAATCACGACGATGCGCTGGAGCGCATGGTGCTGATGGCCCAGGGGGGTGAGTTCGCCTTTGTGCTCTACGCCGCGGCCGTGTCGGCGGGTGTGCTGGATGCGCG
>CAUPRZ010000119.1:0-6772 GCA_963513855.1 uncultured Hylemonella sp. | reverse complement strand
TGGCGGCGGCGTCGACGTCGGCAAAGCTCCAGCGAGAGACCGCGTCGATTTCTTCGCCAGGAATAAAACGGGTGAGGGGGCGCATGATTCAGTCTTTCCCTGGCACTCAGACCATGGCGTCGTCGCCACCGCCGCCGATGACGATCTGGCCCTCGTCGGCCAGTCGCCGCACGATCTTGAGGATTTCCTTCTGCTGGTTCTCGACCTCGGACAGGCGCATGGGCCCACGCGATTCCAGATCTTCGCGCAGGGTTTCGGCCGCGCGCGAGGACATATTGGAGAGGAAGCGCTCTTTGAGCTCGGGGCCGGCGCCCTTGAGCGCGACGATGAGGGATTCGGACGCCACTTCCTTGAGAATCATCTGGATGGCCTTGTCGTCGAGCTTCATCACATCGTCGAACACGAACATCTTGTCCATGATCTTCTGCGCCAGATCCGGATCATGGCCGCGGATGGATTCGAGCACCGTGCCTTCGATGACGGTGCCCATCAGGTTGATCATCTCGGCCGCGGTCTTGATGCCACCCAGCGAGGCCTTGCGGATCTTGTCGCCGCCGGCCAGCACCTTGAACAGCACCTCGTTGAGGTCCTTGAGCGCGGTGGGCTGGATGCCTTCCATGGTGGCAATACGCAGCATGACCTCGTTGCGCTGACGCTCGGTCAGGTTCTTCAGAATGTCGGCCGACTGGTCGTAATCCAGGTGCACCAGGATGGCGGCCACGATCTGCGGGTGCTCATTGCGCAAGAGCTCGGCCACCGACATGGGGTCCATCCACTTCAGGCTTTCGATGCCCGAAACGTCGCCGCCCTGCAGGATGCGGTCGATCAGCAGCGCGGCCTTGTCGTCGCCCAGGGCGAGCTTGAGCACGGAGCGCACGTAGTCGCCCGAGTCGGACACCAGCAGGCTCTGTGCCGCCGCCACATGGGTGAACTTGAACACCACCTCGTCCACCCGTTCGCGCGTGATGGACTTGGTCTTGGCAATGGCCTCGCCCAGCTTCTGCACCTCCTTGGGTGACAGATGCTTGAAGACCTCGGCCGCCTCCGCCTCCCCCAGAGACATGAGGAAGACCGCGGCGTCCTGCAAACCGTCGTCAGCTGTTGCCATGATGGTCGTGTCAGGTGTTCGCCAGGGCATTGCCCTGACCTTCGCCGCTGATCCAGCCCTTGACGATGCCGGCCACGGCGGCCGGGTTGTCGCGGGTCAGCTTGCGGGCATCTTCCAGGGCGCGTTCGCCCGGGGTCGGGCCGGTCGGCTTGGCCACCTCTTCCGACGCCTCGAGCTGCGGACGGTCCGGCTCCTCGGACAGCATGGCGTTGAGCTGCGGACGTTTGGGCGTGGCCAGGGACTTGAGCGCCGGGCGGATCACACCGAACAGCACCAGCACAGCCAGCAGCAGGGTGCCCAGTGGCCAGGCGAAGCTGCGCGCCATCTCGATGACTTCCGGCTGCCGCCACAGCGGCACATCGGGCAGGTTGATCTTGTCCTGCGCAAACGGCGCGTTCATGAGGTTCACGGAGTCCCCGCGTTCCTGGCTGAAACCGATGGTCTCACGCACCAGTGCCGTCATTCTCTCCAGTTGCTGCTCCGACAGGGGAATCACGGTGGTTTTGCCCTTGGCATCGGTCTCGCTCTTGTGGTTGACCACCACAGCCGCACTCAGGCGCTTGACCACACCGCTGCCCGCACGCACCACACGCACTGTCTTGTCGACCTCATAGTTGATGATGGACTCGCGTCGTGTGCTGGCGGCCGCCGCCGCCGGGGCGGCGCCCGGCGCGCCGGGCGCCAGGGCCTGGGCCGGCGCATTGATGGGCGCAGCATTGGGGCCGGGAGGCTGGTTGCTCACCGCGCCAGGCACACCTGAGGGGCCGGCGGGGCCCGGGTTGCTGCTCTCCAGCAGCTGCTGGCTGCGGATGCTTCCGGAATCCGGCGTCTGGTTGGGCTTGTTGGTTTCGGAGGTCTGTTCGGTCTTCGAGAAGTCAACCTCGGCCGTGACCTGGGCCTTGACGTTCTGGCGTCCCACCACGGGCTCCAGGATATCGAGAATGCGCTGGCGATAGAGGGTCTCAAGCTGCTGCACATACTGCAGCTGCTGGTTGTCGGCACCGCCCGCCGCCCCATCGGAGCCGCTGCCGGTTTGGGACAGCAGCTTGCCCGTGTCATCCAGCACGCTGACCGCCTCGGGTTTCATCTCAGGCACGCTGGAAGACACCAGATGCACGATGCCGGCAATCTGGCTGCGGTCCAGCGGACGGCCGGGGTGCAGGCTCAGCAACACCGAGGCCGAGGGCTTCTGCTGCTCGCGGAAAAACCCGTTCTGGTTAGGCAGGGCTAGGTGCACACGTGCGCTCTGCACCGAGGACAGGGCCTGGATGGAACGCGTGAGCTCGCCTTCGAGACCCCGCTGGAAAGTCACCCGCTCCTGGAACTGGGTGATGCCGAAGCGGCTGTTCTCCATCAGCTCGAAGCCGTTCACCGAGCCCTTGGGCAGGCCCTGGGAAGCGAGCCGCAACCGGGTGTCGTGCACCTTGTCGGCCGGCACCAGGATGGCCTGCCCGCCTTCGGTGTGCTTGTAGGGCACGTTCATCTGGGAGAGCTGGGCGATGATGGCGCCGCCATCCTTGTCGGACAGATTGGCATAGAGCACACGCCATTCGGCCTGGCGGCCCATCACCAGCCCAACGATAGCAATCACGACAAAGAGGGCCACACCCAGGGCTAGGCGCAGCACCTGGCCCTGATTGAGCGAGGAAAAGCGTTGACCCAGGGTCGGGTTCGGGGTCAGGGGAATCGCAGCAGCATCAGCCATGGTGGGTTCCGGTACATCGGGGCGCTGTTTCAAGCGCCTATGCGACCGATTATTCTGGCGTCCCTCCAAAACATTAGGGGGAAAAGGCATGGATTTCCCCGCCTTTTCCCCCTAAAGCTCCTGAGGGTGACCGCTAGCATCCATTCCAACACCACCGTTTCGGGACTGCCCTATGGATCTGCGACTCACCCCCACCACGATGCCCACCACCGTGCGCCCGGGCCTGGCCGCCAAGACCGGCCCTGCGGGTGTAGGCGACCAGGGCTTCCCCGGTGAATTCAAGGCTGCGCTGCAATCCGTCAGCCAGTCCCAGAACTTCGCCACCACCCTGCAGAAGCAGGTGCAGATGGAAAACCCCAAGGTCAGCCTGGAAGAGACCATGGTCGCCATCCAGAAAGCCCAGATCGGCTTCCAGGCCACGCTGCACGTACGCAACCGGATGGTGCAGGCCTACACCGACATCATGAACATGCAGGTCTAAGACCTGCCCCTCACCCGCACCTCAGTGCAGGGTGCGCGGCTTGCCATCCATCAGTTCTTCAAGATGGCCCAGCCAGGGTTCGGTCAGGTTGCGGATCTCGGCATCGTTGCGCAGGATGCGCTGCATGATGCGCGCTTTCTCGCTGCGCTCTTCGGGCCGCAGCTCCTCCTCACGGGAGCGGAAGCGCAGCTGCTCGATCAGTACGGCACAAACACCTTCGTAACGCATCACAGTCTCCAGATCTTTGGCCCGGGCAGCTTCAAGCATACGGGTGCTGCTGTCCTCGATGGCCTTGTAATAGTCGATGAGCATCTGCGCCATGATCAGCCCCCCGCAGCCTGGCCCGGCTGCTTGATCTCTTTCCAGCCCTGGGCGATCTGCTCGATCAGCGTGTAGACCTCCTGCAGCATGGCGTCGTCACTTTTGGCATTGGCCATCACCAGCTGGTGCAGGCAATAGTTGTAGAGCGCGCTCAGGTTCTGGGCAATCTCGCCGCCGTCCACCATGTCCAGCCCGGTGATCAGGCCCTCTTCCAGAATACGCATGGCACGGGCGATGGCTTCGCACTTGCCCGACACGTCCTGGCGCATCAGTGCGCCGCGTGCACGGGCGATCTCCCGCAACAGACCGTCGAACAGCAGCACGATGATCTGGTGCTGATCAATGGTGTGCATGCTGGTTTCGACACCGATGCGGCGGTAGGCATCGGCGCGGGGGCGGCTGGCGGTCTGGTACATGGGGGAATCCGTCCTCGGTCAGTTTTTTTATCGTCCTGACTCTATATCGGCGCAAGGGTCCCGGGAGTGAAGTCCATCGATCTCAAGAGGTGGACTTGTTCCATTGGCTAATTTGCTGCGTCAGATAGGTGTTCAGCGCATTCAGGCTGGCCATCTGCGTATCCAGGGCGCTGTACTTGCGGTTCAGCTGCGCCTCAATGCGACTGGCCTTGGCGTTCACACTGTCCTGGTCCTTGGCATTCGCCTCCAGCATGCGGTTAAGGCTGTCGTCCTTGCGCGTGAAGAACCCGTCGGTTGCCAGCAGGGCTGTCGTCACGCTCTTGAGGCGCACGGCGATGCCCTGGGCATCACCTGTGCCCGTGCTGCTGAACAGTGCCTTGAGTGCATCCGGCTGTTCCAGCGCCTTACCCAGCTTGGTGGCGTCGACCTCCAGATTGCCGCCACGCATCGCGCTGATACCGATATCGCTCAAACGGCCAAAAACTCCGCCACTGGTCAGCGACTGCACCGCCGCACGCAAGGCGCTCTGCAGGGACAAGGTCGTGCTGTCGCCTTGCAACAGGCCGCCCACGCCTGTTGCCGCGTCGTATTTGGTCGCCTCGTTGAGCACGCCATTCACATCGTTGTACGCCTGCACAAAGGCCGAGAGATTGGCGCCCACGGCGGAGCTGTCGGGTGCAATAGTGATCGTCACCGGCTTGCCAACCTCGGTCTCTTTGCTGACCGTCAGCGTCACGCCCGACACCACATTGGTGAAGGTATTGGTCGATGAAGTCACCGGGATGTTGTTGATCGTGGCTTGCGCATCGGCCGCGGCCTTGGTCTCGGTAGGATTGAAGAGCAGACGCGACAGGCCCAGGTCATCTGCGTCATTGCCATCGATGTCGCTCACACTCAGGGCAAAGGCGCCATCCAGGCCGGTGGCCTTGCTGGTCAGAAGCAGGCGCTCACCCGAACCATCGTTAAGGATGGTGGCCGTCACGCCCGCGCTGGAGCCATTGATTTTGCTGGCGATACTGGCCATCGTGTCCGTTGCGCTGACTTCAATGTCCACGGCCGTGCCGTCCACCGTGAAAGTCAGCGTGCCCTCACCCAGCGCCGCCCCGGAGGTCAAAGACTGGGACGCAGTAGCACGCGCCTGGGCCAGGCTCTGCACTTCCACGCTGAAATTCGTGGACTGGGTGCCGCCGATGGCGCTGGCGCTCACATAGTCCTTGGCCGAGGAGGTGGCGGACACCGCATTCCAGCCGGTCACGCTGGTCAGCTTGCTCACCGCGTCCTGCAGGGACGAGACCATGGATTTGATCTGGCCGAAGGTGGTGATCTTGGTCTGGGTGGTGGCTGCGTCGAGCTTGAGCTTGTCAAGCGGCTTCTTCTCCAGCGCGACCAGCTGCGAGACGATGCTCTTGATGTCCAGCCCACTGCCGACGCCCAGCGATGAAATCGTAGCCATATGTGACTCCAAGCCGGCTGCCCGGCAATACCCTGAAATTATGTGCCTCTACCCTGCCCCTGTCAGCCCGATCAGGGGGGCGAAAAGACCATATTTCCGCTTCTCTCGGTTATCGGCGGGGAATGGTGGAACTTGAGGAATGCCCCCAAAAAGAAAAAGCTGGCACCGTTTCCGGTGCCAGCCTGGGGGTTGGGGCTCTTGCGTTTGTTCCTACGTGAGCCCTTGCTTTTTTCTTCTTACTGCAGCAACTGCAACACGCCCTGCGGGATCTGGTTGGCCTGAGCAATCATCGCCGTGCCGGCCTGCTGCAGGATCTGGGCCCGCGACAGGTTGGCTGTCTCGGCCGCAAAATCGGCATCGACGATGCGACTGCGCGATGCGGTCAGGTTCTCGGACGAGATGTTCAGGTTGTTGATCGTCGACTCAAAGCGCGACTGCAGGGCACCGAGCTTGGCTCGCTCGCCGCTGATGAAGGCCAGGGCCGAGTCCACCGTCTTGATCGCATCGTTGGACTTCTCGACCGAGGTCACGTCCAGATCAGCCACCTTGTGCAGCGTCGACGAGGTGTCCACACCGACATAGGCGTTGGACGCAGCCACCGTGGCGCCGCCCGCATGGCTCAGCACAAAGGACTTGTTCGAGTCGAAGGTCAGGTAGCCGCTGACCATCGCGAACGCAGCATTGGTGTCTGCTGCCAGGGTCATCGTGCTCACCGAGGCCAGTGAACCCGCGCTGTTGGCCGTCATCTTGTTGACCGTCACAGCAGCCGCGTTCTGCACCGCCGTGTCCGCCAGCAGGATGTCGTTACCCGTGGTGTTGTTCAGGATCACGCCGGTCCCCGCAGCGTTCAGGCTGGCCACCACACCGGTCTTGGCAGACTTGTCGTTGAAGGCCGAGATCGCTGCAGCCAGGCCGCTGGGCGTGGTAGCTGTGCCGACCAGGTCGAAGGTGATCGATTCGGCCGTGGCATTGTCCGAACGCACCGACAAGGTGTAGGCACCCGTTGCCGTGAAAGTCAGCTGCGCAAAAGCGTTGGCGTCGGCCACCACACCGGTGACGGCGGTCTGCTGGTTGATCTTGTCAGCCACCGACTTGGCGGTTTCGTGCAGCGTGGTGGCGATCGAGGCACTGCCCGAGGCACCGTTGATCGTCAGGTTCTCGGCCAGCATGCCGTTGGCACCCCAGCCCGCGCCCGAGGCCACCGAGGACACAGCGGCAATGGTATTGAGACCCTGGTTATTGCCGTAGACACTGGTGCGCGCGTTGGCCGTGGCCGCCACGATGGTCT
>CAUPRZ010000118.1:0-6796 GCA_963513855.1 uncultured Hylemonella sp. | reverse complement strand
TGGGCAGGGACAGCAGGCGGTTGCCGGTGAGGTTGGTCCAGTACAGGGTCTTCTTGTCGCCGGACAGGGCGATGCCGTCGGCACCGGTTTTCATCGGGTTGGCCTTGCCGTCCTTGGGCTTGAGCACTTCACGGCCGTGGATGCGGAAGGTGTAGTTCTCGTCGTTCACCCATTGCGGGTCCGACAGCACGCGCTTGGCTTTGCCGCTGCGCATGTCGTACACCAGGATGCCGCCCTTGAGCGGGTTGCAGAAGATGCCCGAGTCGCTGATGTAGACCACACCGGCGTCGTTGTCCACGGCCACATCGTTCAGGAAGGAACACTTGCGGTCGCTGTCTGTTTCGGAGAATTCGTAGCGGGCCACTTCCTTGCCGGTCTTGAGGTCCCAGCCCACCAGCTTCTCGTCGCCCGGATTGGAAGGTGCACCCGCCACATGGCCTTGGTCCAGAATCCACATCACGTCGTTGCGGTCGATCTCAAAACCCAGCACCGCCTTGAGGCCGCGCGGGTTGGACAGGGCGTTCATTTCCTTGCTCGGGAAGGGCTGCAGTTTCCACTGCTTGCCTTTCTTGACCAGTTTTGACAGGGTGGCGGGAATCTCGGGGCCGCCCCAGCGCGCCGTGCTCACATAGATATTGCCTTTGGAGTCCACCTTGGCACCCTGCATCAGGACCTTGCGGTAGACCTGCTGGTCTTCATAGGCCTTCTCCGCCACCGGATCACCCAGGTCGTAGGACAGGCGGTTCCATTCGGCAACCACCTCCAGCTTGGTCGTGGCGCTGGCCGCCAGGCTGGTGAACAACAGCGCAGCAATGGCGCCATACAGCTTCTTCTTCATGCTACCGTCTCCTTGATGTGTCAACGGGTGGTGTGGCCCGGTTTGGCAAGAGCGGACCGCACCTCTTCGGCCCGCGGAATGGGAGCGACGGCGCCATAACCCTCAGTGGAGAGCGCGGCCGTCGCGGCGGCATAACGGCCGGCCTGGGCCAGTTCGTCACCCTGCAGCAGGCGGTGCACAAAGGCGCCGCCAAAAGCGTCGCCGGCACCGGTGGCATCCACGGGTTGGCAGGGATGTGGCGTGATGCGATGGCGCTGCTTGGCATCGGCCACCAGCGCGCCCTGTTCACCCAGCTTGAGTGCAACGACCTTGGCGCCCAGGCGCAGGCAGTGGTCGACCAGCGCGTCCGGGTCCTTGAGCCCGGTGATGGCCACGATGTCGTCGTAGCTGGGCAGGCAGATGTCGCACTGGCCGATCACGTCGTTCATCACGGCGCGCGCACGCTCGATGGACCAGAGCTTGAGTCGCAGATTGGTGTCGAAAGAAACCTGCACGCCAGCCTCGCGCGCCACGGCCATGGCGGCGTAGACCGTGTCGCTGGCGCTGTTGGAAATCGCCAGCGAGATGCCCGAGACATGCAGGACCTTGGCGGCACGGATCAAGTCACGTGGCAGATCGGCCGGGGTCATGCGGCTGGCAGCCGAGCCCGTGCGGAAGAAGCTGAAATGGTGGCCCCGCTCGTCGTGCGTGACGAAATAGATGGCGGTGAAGGCGGCCGGGTCCACGCGCACGGCGCGATGGTCCACGTTCTCGGCCTCCCACAGGCGCTGCAGCAGGCGACCGTAGGGGTCGTCGCCCAGCGCGCTGATGTAGCCCACACGTGCGCCCTGGCGCGCCGCGGCCACCGAGAAATTGGAGGTGTCGCCACCAAAACCTTGCAGGTACAGGCGCCCTTGCTGCTCGCCGGTCTGGTTGAACTCCACCATGGCCTCACCGAGCGCCAGGATGTCTGGCGCGTCGGTGATGGCCGTCTGCTCAGATCCGGCCATATTTGGCCAGGCCCTTGCGCAGCGACTTCTCGGCGATGATGAGCTTGGCCTGCTCCAGTTCGCGGCTGTCGATCTCCTGCGACAACTTCAGCACTTCGGCCGCATGGGCTTGAGGCACGACGATGACGCCATCAATGTCACCCACGATGATGTCACCCGGATGCACCATGATGCCGCCCACCTTCACCGGGACCTGCGCCGCCACGGTCTTGTAGCGGCCCAGGGTGGTGCCGGGGCTCACCGAGCGTGCGTAGACCGGGAAGCCGTAGTCGCGGCGGATCTCGGTGAGGTCGCGCACGCCGCCGTCCAGCACGGCACCGGCGAGTTCATTGGCCACGGCGCCAGCCGTCATCAGGCCGCCCCACACCGCCACGTCGGCCACGCCGCCTTCGATGGCAATCACCATCACGCTGCCGGCCGGCGCCTCGTCGATCAGGTCCAGCGCATGCTGGGGCGGCAGGAACTCATCGGTGGACGCTTCGAGCACAGTGACGGCCGGGCCGCAGACGCGCTTGTCATTGATCTGCGGCTTGATGCTGCTGTCCATGTAACCGCGATGGCCACACACCTTGTCCACGGCATCGGCCACCGAGGCTGTCGCCACCATGGAAAAGCCCTTGATCAGTTCATTCATATCTCACTCCAGTTATAAAAAATTCGGGCAGCCTCACCAGGCGTTGAGCCAGTTGGCCGGCGCCTGGCCCTTGAGCACACGAACGGCCTCTTCGGCGGCCTTGCGCTGCACGTCGCGCATGGCTTCTTCGCTGTACCAACCGATGTGGTTGGTCACGACCACGTTGTCCAGACCGAACAGGGGGTGCTGGACATTGGGTGGCTCTTGTTCAAAGACATCGAGGCCGGCGCCGTGCAGGCGGCCCTCTGCGAGGGCCAGATGCAGGGCATCAAGATCCACCAGACCGCCGCGTGCGGTATTGATCAGGATGGCCGTGGGCCGCATCAGCGCCAGACGCTGCGCGTTGATCATGTGGCGCGTCTGGGGGGTGGCCGGTGCATGCAGAGAGATCACGTCGGCTTGGCGGCAGATGTCGTCGATGCTGGCGGCTTCAACGCCGGCCGGCAGGGCGCTCGGTGTTGGATCGTTGGCGAGCACACGGCCGAAGCCGAAACCCGCCAGCTTTTCGTGGGTCTGGCGTGCGATGCGGCCGTAGCCGATCAGGCCCAGGGTACGACCGGCCAAGCGGTACATGGGCCGCAGGATGCCGGTGGACCAGTCGCCCGCGCGTACATGCCGGTCATGCAGGTGCAGGTGGCGCGTGAGGGCCAGCAGCATGGCCACGGCATGGGTGCTGACCTCTTCGATGCCGTAGTCCGGTACGTTGGCCACGACGATGCGGCGTTCACGGGCCGCGTTCAGGTCGATGTTGTCCACGCCGATGCCGTAGCGGATGATGCCCTTGCAGCGGTCCATGGCCGCGATCACCTCGCGGTTGACCGGTGATTCACGCACCAGCACCACATCCGCACCGCGTACCTTATCGCAGGCCAGCGCGGCATTGCCCCGCACAGGGCAGACCTCGAAGCTGGCCCCCAGCGGGGCCAGCAGGGCCTGCTCCTGGTCGTAGGCCTCGTAGCCGTCGTCCAGGGCGACCACACGCCAGGCCCCCTGGGCCTGACCTGCGTGTGGCGATGATGCAAGCAGGGTGTTCACTTGCGCGCGGCGGCCGCGGCTGCAAGCAGCTTCTCGGTCCATTCCTTGCTGACATCCGCTTCCAGATAGGCACGCACCGCCGGCTGCGAGGCCTTGCGGAAGCGGTCGATCTCGGCCGGGGTCAGCTCGGTGACGGTCATGCCCTTTTCGGTCAGCACCTTCTTGGCCGACAGGTCCTGCTCGCGGGTCATGTCGCGATGGATCTTCTTGGCTTTTTCGATGCCTTCGGTCACGGCCTTCTTCTCGACCTCGCTCAGGGTATTGAAGAAACGGTCGCTGACTAGGTAGGCATGCAGGCTGTAGACGTGGCCGTCGAGCGAGATGTGCTTCTGGTGCTGGAACAGGCTGCCCGCCATGATGTTGGTCACGCCGTTTTCCTGGCCGTCGGCAGTGCCCTGGGCCAGAGCCGCAGGCAGTTCACCCCAGTCGATGGCCGTGGGGCTGGCGCCCAGGGACTCGACCAGCTTGACGAATACCGGGCTGGGTTGCACACGAATCTTCAGACCCTTCATGTCCTCGGGTGAGCGGATCGCGCGCTTGCTGTTGGTGAAATGGCGGATGCCGTTGTCGGCGTAGGCCATCAGGCGGATACCGGTCTTCTTGCGCATGTCTTCGGCCATCTCCTGGCCGAACTTGCCGTCGAGCACGGCGTAGGCGTGTGCGTGGTCATCAAAAAGGAAAGGCAGGCCGAAGACATTGAAGGTCTTGTACACGCCGGGAATGCCACCGTCGTGCACCACGCCGATCTCCACGGTACCCAGGCGCAGGCCTTCCATGATCTGCTGCGCTGGCCCGAGCTGACCGGCCGGATAGATCTCGACCTTCAGTGAGCCGTTGCTGGCCTTCTCCACATGCTCCTTGAACGCCAGGGCGGCAACGTGCTTGGGCTGGTCGTTCTTGGCCGGCTGGAAGTGGGTGTATTTGATGACCTTCTGCGCGGAGGCTGGGACCGCGCAGAGCGCGGTCGCAGCGACCGCAAGGGCGGCGATGAAATGCTTGCGTGTGAACCTCATGGGAGTCTCCTTTGTGGTTGGGGTTGAGGTGAAAGCGTTAATTGCGATAACCCAGTAGATTCGGCAGCCAGGTGGATAGGGCTGGCACGAAGGTCAGCAGCAGCAGGACCAGCAGGAGGGCCAGGAGCATGGGTTTCATCTCCTTGACCATGGGCCCCATCTTCACGCCGGAAACAATCGAGGTGACGAACAGGAGCCCCCCGACCGGCGGCGTCACCATGCCCAGCGTGAGATTCACGATGACCACGATGGCGAAGTGCAGTGGGTTGAGCCCGGCCGCGTCGGCCAGTGGCGCGAGGATGGGGACCATGATCATCACGCCCGGCAGCGGCTCAATGAAGATGCCCACCAGCAGCAACAGGACGTTGATGGCGACCAGCAGTGCCATGGGGCTGAGCTGCATTGCAGTGATCCAGCCAGCCACCTGCTGAGGAATCTGACCAACTGTCAGCACCCAGGCGAACACCGCCGACGTGGCCACGATGAACAGGATGGACGCCGTCATGAGTGCCGTGCGGAACAAGATGGCCGGCAGCATGGCTATCTTGAGCGTGCCGTACACAAAACGTCCCACCAGCAAGGCATATAGCACGGCGGCGGCGGAGGCCTCGGTCGGCGTGAAGACCCCGAAGTGGATGCCCCCCAGGATGATCACCGGCAGCATCAGGGCCGGCAAGGCGCGCCAGAAAAGTTTCCACAGGGGTGATGCGTCCAGCAGTTCAGGCGCCGTGCGGTAGTTGCGTTTGACACTGATCCAGTGGTTGACCATGGCAAGCGCGACCGCGATCAACAAACCGGGAATGACGCCGGCCAGGAACAGGCCCGTGACTGTGACGCTGTTGTCCGTCAGCGCGTAGACGATCATGATGATCGACGGCGGAATGATGGGGCCGACGATGGCCGTGCTGGCCGTCAAGGCCGCCGCATAGGCATCCTTGTAGCCGGCCTGTTTCATCATCTTGATAAGCATGGCGCCAGGACCTGCCGCATCGGCCAGGGCGGAGCCGCTGATGCCCGAGAAGAAAGTTAGCGTCAGGATGTTGGCATGGCCCAAGCCACCGCGCCGTCGACCCACCAGGCGTGCTGCAAACTTCAACAGCACGTCGGTGAGGGCCCCACCCGACATCAGTTCTGCGGCGAGGATGAAAAAAGGAATGGCCAGCAGCGGAAAGCTGTCCAGGCCGCTGAAGAGGTTCTGCATGACCACCAGACTGGACATGCCCGGTTTCATCCAGACAGCCACCAGGCCGGCAATGAGCATGGCAAAGGCGATCGGCGCGCCGATGACCATGAGTCCAACGAAGACGAATCCCAGGATAGCGCTCATGTGTTTTTTCTTCCGGGATTTACAGGGCCTGGGGATCGAAGCCGTCGAGCCGGTCCCACTGACCGAGCGTCACCCAGCGGCGAGCCACCAGCAGCAGATGCACGAGCGTGAGTGCTGCGCCGACGGGAATGGCGAGATAGATTTTTCCGAGTGACCAGCCCAGCACGGGGCTTTCCTGCTCCCAGCCGAACTGGGCGTAATCCACGCCCAACCACATCAGCAGCAGCAGTGTCACGGCCATGAGCAGCACCAGGCCAGCCCGCAGACAGCGGGCCAGATGCGCTGGCAAGGCATTTGGCAGGGTTTCGATTGCGATGTGTCCACCCACTCGCAGGGCTGGCCCCGCGCCCAGGAATGCTGTCCAGATCATCATGTAGCGCGTCACTTCCTCCACCCAGGGAAAGGAGTGGGAAAAGACGTAGCGCGATATCACGTTGGTGATCACCAGCGCGGCCATGACTGCCAGCAGGGCGATCAGCACCCAGCGGTTGGCCTGGACGAACAGTCTTTCAGGCAGTGAGCTGGTTTGGGATGCCAGGTCATTCATCCAAGTCTCCTCAACGGCACATGCGTACGCTCGTTTATTTAGAGACATCGTATCTGATATCTTAGATAAATCATGAGGAGTTACCCTATACTGCGCCCATGCATACGCTGTTGAACCCATGAGCACCCCCTTGCGTCTAGAGCGTCCACAACTGCTGACTGACCTGGCGTTCGAACGCATCAGGGAGGCCATCGTCATGGGTGAGCTCGCTCTGGGTAGCCAGGTGTCTGAAGCGCAACTGGCTGCCAGCCTGGGCATTAGCAAGACACCGGTACGCGAAGCTCTGTTGCGCCTGAAGATGGAAGGCTTGGTGGACATCCACCCCCAGCGCGGCACCTTTGTCTTCTCGCTGGCCCCCGATCAGGTGGGTCAGTTATGTCGCTTCAGGGTGATGCTGGAAACGGCTGCGCTGA
>CAUPRZ010000117.1:0-6800 GCA_963513855.1 uncultured Hylemonella sp. | reverse complement strand
TCCCGCAAGCGCGTGTGACCCTGGACCCCAATGGCGGCTGGTTGCTCAAGGATGCGATCCGCCTGGGCCAGCGCATGCGTGGTGTGGTGGCCTATGCCGAAGATCCCTGTGGCGCCGAAGACGGTTTCAGCGGCCGCGAAGTCATGGCCGAGTTCCGCCGTGCCACCGGCCTGCCCACGGCCACCAATATGATCGCCACCGACTGGCGCCAGCTCAGCCATGCCCTGTCCTTGCAGAGTGTGGACATTCCGCTGGCCGACCCGCATTTCTGGACCATGGCCGGTTCGGTCCGTGTGGCCCAGACCTGCCGCGACTGGGGCCTGACCTGGGGCTCGCATTCCAACAACCATTTCGACATCTCGCTGGCCATGTTCACCCATGTGGGTGCTGCGGCGCCCGGCAAGGTCACGGCCATCGACACGCACTGGATCTGGCAGGATGGCCAGCGCCTGACCAAGGACCCGCTGCAGATCGTCGGCGGCCATGTGCAGGTGCCCAAAAAACCCGGCCTGGGTGTCGAGCTCGACATGGTCGAGGTCGAGAAGGCGCACCAGCTGTATCTGCAGCACGGCCTGGGCTCGCGCGACGATGCGATGGCCATGCAGTACCTGATTCCCGGCTGGAAATTCGACAACAAGCGTCCCTGTCTGGTGCGCTGAACCTACATAGAACATCCATGAGCACTACCTTCTCCTCCTACAACGCACGCACCGGCGAAGTGCTGGGCACGCTGGCCGCCTCGACGCAGGCCGACATTGATGCGGCTGCCAACGCCGCCGCTGCCGCCTTCCCGCTCTGGCAGGCCAGCAGCGGCGCGCAGCGCGCTACGCTCCTGCGAGCCCTGGCTGCCGGCCTGGAAGCCGGCCGGGAAGCCCTCGTGGCCATCGCTGACCAAGAAACCGCCCTGGGCCCGGTGCGCCTCAATGGCGAACTCGACCGCACGGCCTTCCAGCTGCGCCGTTTTGCCGACATCGCCGAGCGCGGTGTGCCTTTCGAGGTCCTCGACGACCCCGTCGTGGCCGGTGCTCCGCCCGCAGGTCATCCCGCCATGCAACGCTGGTCCCTGCCCGTGGGCCCTGTGGCCATGTATGCGGCCAGCAACTTCCCTTTCGCCTTCTCGGTGCTCGGTGGTGATACTGCGGCCGCGCTGGCTGCTGGTTGCTCCGTGGTGATCAAGGGCCATCCGGGCCATCCGCAGTTGACGCAGCAGACCTTTGCGTTGATCCAGCAGGTGCTGGCAGCCCAGAAGCTGCCGGCCGGTCTCGTGGGCCTGGTGCAGGGCACCAGCAATGAGGTGGGTGTGCAGCTCGTGCGCCACCCGGCCATCGCGGCCGCATCCTTCACGGGTTCCACACGCGGCGGTGCAGCCCTGGCGGCCGAAGCTGCGGCGCGCCCGCGCCCGATTCCCGTCTACGGCGAACTGGGTTCCATCAACCCCGTCATCGCCCTGCCGGCCGAACTGAAAGCCAACGGTGCCACGCTGGCCACCACGCTGGCCGGCTCCATCGCCCTGGGCTGCGGCCAGTTCTGCACCAACCCAGGTGTGATCGTGCTGCTCGCCGCCGGGCCGGCCGATGCGAAAGCGGTCAACGACGCCTTTGTGCAGCAGCTGGGACTGGCCCTGGCCGGCCAGAACCCGCACGCCATGCTCACGCAGGGCATGCGCAGCAACTTCGACAAGGGCATTGCCCATTGGGGCGAGGCAGGCGCTGACTTCGTCGTGCACGAGGTCTCGGCCGCGGGCCAGCCGCCGCGTCCGGTACTGGCACAGGTGAGCGCTGAGGCCTTCATCGCCAAGATGGTGCTGCGTGAAGAGGTCTTCGGCCCCAGCAGCCTTGTGGTGCGTGCGGCCAGCGCGGCCCAGGCCCTGCAGGTGCTGCAGGCCGTGGGTGGCTCCCTGACCGTCACGGTCTGGGGTGCCCAGGCGGACAGCGCCGAGGTGCAATCCCTGGTGCGCGGCGCCATGGCCATCGCCGGCCGGGTGCTGTTTGCCGGCGTGCCCACGGGCGTGGCGGTCACGGCCGCCCAGCAGCACGGTGGCCCCTGGCCCAGCAGCACCCGACCCGAGAGCACCTCGGTGGGGGATGCGGCACTCGCGCGTTTCCTGCGCCCGGTCAGCCTGCAGGATGCGCCGGCCTGGCTGGTGGCGCGCCAAGGCCGCCCGCTCTGAGTCGCCGGCCGTCGGATTTTCCCCTGGTGTGTGGCGCCCTTGTCACGCCACCCCCACGGCCGATGGCGGAACACCGTCATCGGCCGTGATAATGAGGCGCACTACCTTTGAGGGGAGTGTGCATGGCCTCGGATCCTCCCGAGCATCTGTCTGCCTGGCGTTCACCGCTGGCATCCTGTCCCGAACTCCTGCCTGGTCAAGGTGCTGTCACGTCCCGCGCGGGGCTGGCGGCCCTGCTGACCGGGCTGGCCTTGCTGGGGGGCCTGTCGTTCACGATCGCCGCGCCTGACTGGCGTATGGCCTCCCAGGCCGGCTTGGGCCTGCTGATCGTCTCTACCCTGCTGGCCCTGCGCCTGGGCGGCTGGATCCCGGCTCTGCACTGTCTGGTGGCCGGGGGCTGGTTGCTGGTCACGGCCGCTGCAGCCAGCACAGGCCTGGACAGCCTGCACGTGGCCGCCTACCCCTTGTTGCTTTTCATGGCTGGCTGCCTGCTGGGCGGTGCCACCAGCGTGCTGCTGTATGCCTTGAGCTGTGCGGCCGTGCTCTGGTTCACTCTGAGTCCGACCGCCGGCGCACAGGCTTCCGACCAGGCCGTGACCCTGCTGCTCGTGATGGGGGGCACGGTGCTGCTGACTCTGTTGCTGGTGCGCGCCTTTCTGATCGAATACGGTGCTTTGCGCCGTCGCCACGGCCAGAACCTGATCCGCTTGCAGATGGCCGAGGCCCGTGAGGCCGATCTGCGTACGCTCGCCGAACACATCCCGGGGTTGGTGTTCGAGTGTGATGCCCAGGGCCGCTGCATCTTCCTCAACCAGCGTCTGGCGCATTTTTTCGGCAAGCCGGCGCCGGTCTTGCTGGGCACGCCCATGCTGGAACTGCTGGGCGGGGGCACGGTGAGGGACTTCAGCACCTACCAGACCATGGTGCTGCGTGGTGATGTGGCCGAGTTCGAGATGCGCCGGCTGGCGCCCGATGGCGTCTGGTGCCATGTGGAGGTTACCCTGGTGCCTCGCCTGGCGGCTGATTTCTCGCGTGTCATCGGCTGGTACGGCATGGTCTATGACGTGACCCGCCGTGACCATGCGTTGCAGGACTTGCGCGACAAGGCCACCCACGATGTGCTGACCGGCCTGCCCAACCGCATGCTGTTCAACGAACGGCTGGAACATGCCCTGCTCAACGCCCAGCGGCGCCAGAAGTCGGTGGCCCTGATGTTCATCGACCTCGACAACTTCAAGCGCATCAACGACGTCATGGGCCATGCCGCCGGTGATCTGCTCTTGTGCGAGGTGGCGCGCCGTATCACAGGCGCCATCCGCACTGTGGACACGGTGGCCCGTCTCGGGGGCGATGAGTTCGTCGTGCTGGCCGAGGATGTGGAGACCGCCGAGAAGGCGGCCCTGATCGCCGACAAGGTGATGGAGGCGCTGCTGCAGCCTGTGACCCTGGCCAAGGAGACTGTGTCTTCCGGCGCCAGCATCGGCATCGCCCTGGGGCCGCAGGACGGCGCCACGGGCGAAGCCCTGCTGCAGGCGGCCGATGCCGCACTCTACGAAGCCAAGGCAGCCGGGCGCAAGTGCTACCGCATGTTCGGTGCCAGCGGCCCGGCGACGCTGAGCCCGGCGCCGGAGACCGGCGGCTTCAGCCGTTCAGTGCCGCTTTGACAGCGGCCGAGACCTGACCCATCTCGGCCTTGCCGGCCAGGCGGGTCTTGACCACGCCCATGACCTTGCCCATGTCGCCCGGGCCCTTGGCGCCGAGCTCGGCCACGATGGCGCGCACTGAGGCCAGCACTTCATCGGCTGACAGACGCTGGGGCAGATAGGCCTGCAGCACCTGGATCTCGGCGCTTTCCTTGTCGGCCAGGTCCTGGCGCGCGGCCTGCACATAGGCGGCCACCGAGTCCTTGCGCTGCTTGATCAGCTTGTCGATGATGGACACGACCGCGGCGTCATCCAGCGTGACGCGCTCGTCCACTTCCTTCTGTTTCATGGCGGCCAGCAGCAGGCGCACCGTGCCCAGGCGTTCGCTGTCCTTGGCGCGCATGGCGGCCTTCATGTCGTCGGTGATCTGGTCTTTGAGGGACATGGGAAATCTCCGGAGAAAAAACAAAACCCGCGCCTGGCGTCCCGAGCGCGGGTTATTTGACGCAGTGAGGTCAAGGACCCCAGACGATCAGTACAGCTTCTTGGGCAGCTGCATCGAGCGAATGCGCTTGTAGTTGCGCTTGACGGCGGCTGCCTTCTTGCGCTTGCGCTCGGACGTCGGCTTTTCGTAGAACTCGCGGGCGCGCAGGTCGGTCAGCAGGCCCAGTTTCTCGATGGTGCGCTTGAAGCGGCGCAGAGCCACGTCAAACGGCTCGTTTTCTTTAACACGGATGGTCGTCATTACGTAATCGTTTCCGAAATGTGCGGACAGAGGGTGGGCAGGAGATCGGGCCTGCACGCCGTGAATCGCGAAATGCCCCGCCTGTAACTAGTATTTGGCCGGCGAGGCTATGCCAGCAAAGTCCAGCATTATAGCGGGTTGGCCGACCCCGGCAACCGGGGCCACCAGGCCCCAAAACCAGGGCTGCCAACGGCGGCCTGCCCCCGGATGGGGGCCAGCGACCCACACGAAGTGGGGGAGCGCGGGGGCGAAACCTTAATGTGCCCCCTGGGCGACGGCCATGCCTGTGGCATGGCCGCTCGCCCAGGCCCACTGGAAGTTGTAACCGCCGAGCCACCCCGTCACGTCCACGACCTCCCCAATGAAATACAGCCCCGGCTGCTTCTGGGCCTCCATCGTCTGGCTGGACAGTTCCCGGGTGTCCACCCCGCCGGCCGTCACCTCGGCCTTGGCATAGCCCTCAGTGCCGGTGGGTGTGAGCTCCCAGCGGCTGAGCTTGTCGGCCAGGGCGGCCAGGGCCTTGTCGGCGGCCTCGTTGACGGGCCGAGCCCAGGCCGGGTCCTGCCCGGCCCAGGCCTCGGCCAGGCGGCTGGGCAGCAGGCTGGCCAGTTCATTCACGATGAGCTTGCGCGAACGCAGCTTGGCGTCCTGCAGCAGGGGCAGCAGGTCGCGGTCCGGCGCCAGGTTGATGCGGATGGGTGTCTGGGGTTTCCAGTAGCTGGATATCTGCAGCACCCCCGGGCCCGAGAGGCCGCGGTGGGTGAAGAGCAGGTCTTCGAGGAAGGCTGTGCGCTCCTTCTTGCTACCGGTCTCGATCTGCACGGGCAGGGCCAGGCCGGCCAGGCCGGCGTAGGGCGCCCAGGCGGCGCCGTCGAAGGTCAGTGGCACCAGGGCCGGACGGGTTTCGACGATCTTCAGGCCGAACTGGCGCGCGATGCGGTAGCCGAAGTCCGTGGCACCGATCTTCGGGATGGACAAGCCCCCGGTGGCGATGACCAGCGATTTGCAAGTGACTGTGCCCTGGTCGCTGTCGAGTTCATAACCCGCGGCCCCATGCCGCACCGTTTGCACGCCACAAGGCTGCCAGCGTGTCACGCTCCCCTTGTCGCACTCGCGCAGCAGCAGCTGGATCACGTCGTCGGCCGAGCGGTCGCAAAAGAGCTGGCCCTTGTGCTTTTCGTGGAAGGCGATGCCGTCACGCTGCAGCAGGGCGATGAAGTCGGCCGGTGTGTAGCGCGAGAGCGCCGAGCGGCAGAAGTTGAGGTTCTCGCTGATGAAGTGCTTGTGCGGCTGGCGCACATCGATGTCGCGGTTGGTGAAGTTGCAGCGCCCGCCGCCCGAGATACGGATCTTCTCGGCCACCTTGGGGGCGTGATCGATGATCAGGACCTTGAGGCCGCGCTGTCCGGCCACGCCGGCACAAAAAAGGCCGGCGGCGCCTGCGCCGACCACCACTACGTCAAATTGCTGCATGGCGCGAGTTTAGAACCAAGCGCATCGACAGAGGGCCTGCCGGTTGGCTGTGACGGACGCCACCAAGGCTGCCAACAACCGCAACTTCACCAATGACGAGCGATAGCCGCCCCCAGGCGGGCATTACATTGGTATTGTTGGTTGTGAGCTATGCTGCCGCTGGTCGGGCGGTCAAGGCAGCGAAGCAGAGTGAGTGTCAATGTAAGGCCTGACCCTGGAGCCCCCGTTGGCGCAATACCTGCATTTATTGAACTGGACAATGGACTTAAAAAGTCCAAATGACCAAGGATGATTTGATGTTAGTGCGTTTGCAGTTGATTTGGACCATATTTGTTGCTGAGATTTTTCTAAAGTCGCAGCACAAAGGAATCGGTAGTGACACGCTCAAAAGGTGTTGTTTGGCCATTGCTGTTTTTGTCAGTTTTTACTTCTTGGTTTACCATTTTGACGAGTGGGCCATTCGTTATGATCAATGGCTACATAAAGCTTTTGGATGGGAGCTGTCGTCGGTGCCATCAGCAAGAAAAATCGAATGGCATCGTTTGATGGGAGGGGGGGTAGCCTTGGTTGGAATAGTCTCAGCGGTGGGGGAATATTCTGTGTGCTTGTGGAGAAGAATAAAAGCTAGGCGACAAGAGGGCGATCACGTTGCCCGTGACTAGCGGTATCAGGGTCAGGCCTTACATCTGACATTCCCGCCACGATGCCATAGCCTGCAAGCTCTTGAGTTCAGGCCGCCAGCTTGTTCCGGTCCGCCAGCACCGCCGCC